>JAPKZJ010000011.1 GCA_026393855.1 Candidatus Aminicenantes bacterium | reverse complement strand
ACCGGAGCCCGATCGGCCTCAAGATCGGGCTCCGGTGACGTTCCCTGCGTCCGCGGCGCGGGAGCCGCGGGCGGATCGACTTAAGGGCGGATTTCCGCCCATCGGACTCCGTCGCTAACCTTTTCCCGCCGTCCGTTATATTATGTGAAGACCCAATCCCCTATTGCGGCCATCTCCGCCCTAAACGGCCTGGCTGAGGCAACGAGCCGGGGATTCGGCGATGCGGCGATCCTCGAGAGGGGGAGGATGGAGACTTCACAGAGTCTATTCTGGGACTATTTGGCCCCGCTGAAGCCTAAGCTCTACAACTACATCCTTAAATCCCTGAATTTCTCGCAGGATGCGGATGACGTCTTCCAAGAGACGGTTCTGCACGGTTTGCGATATTTCCGATCCTTCCGGCGGGATGAGAACTTCGGGGCTTGGATCTTCGGGATCGCTCACAACGAGATCAGGACTCATTTCAAGAAAAACCGCCGAACCGAATCAATGAAAGACCCCGACAAGATCGCCGCCTCGGTCGCCGGCGGCCCGGGCGACGCCGTGGGCGAAGTTTATCGGTACGCCGCCCAACTGAAGCCCCGCGAGCGGGATATTTTCTTTCTGTTCTACGAAAGCGGCCTCTCAATTACCGAGATCGCGGGCCTCACGAGGCTGAAAGAGGGCCACATCAAGCTGATCCTGTTCCAGGCCCGGGCCGCCCTCAGAGACATCATGGGAGTGACGCATGAATAGCGACGAACGCCTTGACGAGAGCATTTCCCGACTGGTCCGAAGCGTCGAGCACGAGGTTCCGACCGCCCTGGATCGCCGTATTCAGGAGGCAGCGGATAAGTTCACCTCCCGGGCCGAGCGATCGAATAGACGCCGGCCTTATCCGATCTCCGAGATCCGCACGGAATTCGAAATCGCCGGCAAGAACATTAAGGTCGTCTTTTTCCAAAAGCCGGATTTTCATCTTTTCGAGGAGGAACGAAATGAAAAGGATTGAACGGTCTCTGGTCATTCGAATTCTTATGGCGGCCGTGCTTCTGGCCGCCGGCGCAATGCTTCCCCTCTTCGCCCAAGCCGCTGGGACACCCGGCGCGGCGCAGGAAGCCGTCTCCATAGCCCAGCCGGCTCAAGCCGGCCAGGCCAAGGCCGACTTTATGGTCGTCAAGAGCTACGAGCTGAAGTACATCGGCGCGACCGAGTTCATGCGCTCCGCCCGCTTCTACGTCATGGACAGCACGGGAACGGAGAAGTCCCTGACCGTCCGCATCATGAGCTCGCAGATCCCGGCCTTCGAGGCATTGCTGAAGAAGCTGGATGTGGAGAAGAAGAACATCCAATTCCGCGTCTACGCCATCGCCGCCTCGCAAGACGAACCGCCCCAAATCGTCAAAAACATGGCGCTGGTGGAAACAAAGGAAATCGCCGACCGAGACCTAAAAAAAGTACTGGATGAGATGAAGGGCCTCTGGAACTTCAAACACTACTGGATTGGCAGCCCCTCTTTTCTTATCGCCAAAGACGGCTCGGGCTCGAATGGAACTACGCTCGTCAGTCCCTGGGGAATCGATCTTGTAATCCGCGAAGTCGTTTTGCGGGGAGATGAGCCTGGAAAACGAACCATCTCGCTGGGCGAAATCACTGTGACCCAGAGCCAGAACGGGCCCAGGCAGGAACTCTTAAAAACAAGCGACATCACCCTTAAAGAAAGAGGCTATCTCGTCGTCGGCGTCAGCGGCCTCGGATTCCCATTACGGGAAATGGCCCTCATTCTCGTCATCAACGCCGAAGTGAAGTAACGCCCCCGCCTTCGTCCGCCGAGCGAGTTCCGCGATTCGCCCGGCGGCGTCGATCCCCTTGCCTTCGCCGCCGTCGTGATGGATTATAGGCCGAAGATGACGACCATGAAATCCTTCGATATCGCCCGCCTTCGGCTCGCCAGCCAGCAGATCGCCGGGACGAGGCTGAAAACCGCGGAAGACATCGTCGGCCGGTTGGGCGCCATACAAGCCCAGGACTTGCCCATGGCGCTTTGGGCCATCGGCGTCCGTCTCCCCCATGCCACGGTCGGGACCATCGAGGCCGCGGTCAGCCGCGGGGCGATCATCCGCACCCATCTGCTCCGGCCGACCTGGCATTTCGCCGCGGCCGCGGACATCCGCTGGATGCTCGCGCTTACGGCGCCGCAGATTCTGGGGGCCATGAAAGCCCGGCACAATCAATTGGGGCTGGCGCCCGCGGTCCTGACGAAGAGCTTCGCCGTACTGGAGAAGGCGCTTCGCGGCGGCATCCACCTGACCCGCGAGGACCTGATCGCCGCGCTGGGAAGGGCGAAGATCGCCACCGCGGACGGCCGCGCCTCCCATCTCTTTCTTTGCGCGGAGGCCGCGGGCCTCATCTGCAGCGGGGCAATGAAGAACGGAAAAGCGACGTTCGCCTTGCTCGAGGAATGGGTACCTCGAACCGAAGCTTTGCCAAAGGAAGAAGCCTTGGCTAGGCTGGCTGTCCGATATTTTAAGGGTCACGGCCCCGCCACCTTTCAGGATTTCATCTGGTGGTCGGGCCTTCCCGTCGGCCAGGCGCGGCAAGCCTTGGAGTCCGTAAAACGGAATCTTCGCTCAGAGACCGTCGCCTCCGCGACTAGCTGGTTTTCCGGCGGTTTGTCGGTCTCCCCCTCCGCTCCGGATTCGGCTTATCTACTGCCTGCTTTCGATGAATTCCTCATCGGCTACAAGGACCGCCGGGCTTCCCTGCCCCATGAAAGCCGGCATAAGGCCGTCTCCAGCAACGGCATCTTCCGCCCCATCGTGGTCGTGAATGGCCGCATCGTCGGGACGTGGAAAAAAGCGGCCGCAGCCGCCACGGCGACTTTGGATTTCTTCGAGCGGCCGGATAGCGACATTCGGGCGTTGATCGATAAAGCGGCCGCGCGGTACGGCCGCTTCATCGCCCGTAAGAATTCCGACTCGCCTATTTAGTAATGCATCCTTACTTCTTGACAATAATGCCGCCAGACATTATCATATTTTCTCCGGAGGATTCCCGCCATGCTTTGCAAGCGCACTTATAAAAACCAGATCACCCTCCCCAAGAAGGTCATGGAGAAGTTCGAAGGGGTCGAATACTTCCAGGCCGAAGTCCAGGAGGGCAAGATCGTCCTGGACCCCGTCCAGATCACCTCCGCGTCCGAGTCGGTTCTCGGGCAGGTCCGCCGCAAGGCCGCCGCGCTCGGACTGACCGACAAGGATGTCGAAGACGCCGTGGCTTGGTCCCGCAAGAAGTGACCGACTCCCCCGCCCGGATCGTCATCGACACCAACGTTCTCGTCTCCGGACTCCTTTTCGGCGGTGTTCCGGGGCGCTTGATTGATCTCGGCGGACAAGGCCGGATGCGAATCATCGCGACTCGTGCCATTCTTCAGGAATATATCCGGGTCCTGGCCTATCCCAAGTTCAAGCTGACCCAATTGGAGATCCGAGGCTTGCTCGATGAAGTCATCCTGCCGCTGGTCGAAGCCGTACAGATCAACGCGGTGCCCGCGGTGGTCAGGGCTGATCCTTCGGACGACAAGTTCCTGGCGGCGGCCGCGGCAGGCTCAGCCGAAGCGATCGTCAGCGGGGACCGTCACCTGCTTGCCTTGAAGACCTATCAAGGAATCCCGATTGAGACGTCGGCCGGGTTGATTCGCAAGCTCCAGGCCTCGGGGCTAATTCCTAGAGCGTGAAGGTCACGGTCACCGTCAGAATTACCTCGACGGGCTTGCCGTCGACAAACGTCGGCTCGTACTTCCACTGCGCGACGGCGTCGATGGCCGCCTGATCAAGCAGCGGAATGGAGTAGATGATCTTGCCCGGTTTCACGTTGCCCTGGATATCGATAAGCGCTTCCAAGATGACGACCCCTTGCACCCGGGCGTTCTGGGCCACGGCCGGATAGACGGGCCGGACGTCCTTGATCTGCTTGGGAGCGACCGGCAGATCCTTCTCCCGCACCGGCTCGTCAGTCGCGTCGGAATACGGGATACCCCGCTCGATCAAGCCGCGCCGGAGCGCGGCGATCTCCTTGGCCACGGCTTCGGACAGCTTGTTGATCTGCTGGGAGACAGAGGCATCCGCCTCCAAGCCCTGCCCGAGGATGTCCTTGATGAAGAGACCGATCTCCTTTTCCGCGCTCGCGGCCTGAGCGGCATTCGGATCCGTCGCCACGACCAGCCGGACCGTCCGGACGATGCGGGCGTAGCGACGGAAGAAGTCCTCCGTAACCGCGCCCCGCGCCCGCGCCTGTTCCGACTCGACCTTGAGTCCAGCCAGCGTCTTGGCAGCCGAATCCGGCGCGAGGACTCCGCCCATCAAGCTCTCGAAGAAAGAATCCAGCTTGTTCAGGAGAGCGTGCCCCCGATCTGGAACGGTTGCGGCCTGAACAGCGGCGGGCTCGGCCCAGCCTTGGGATGAAGCCAAGACAAGGCCGCAGCAGACGGTGAGAGCGATCAGTAGATGGCGGGGATTCTTCATGGGTCATCCTTTCCGGCGGGCAAAGAAATCTTCAGTTACCCCGACTCTAGGAGGCTGACCGGGGCTTGTCAAGCATCTGGACGGAAGCGGATTTGTTTCGCGAGTGGTCAACCGTCCGAACCGGGGAGATCTCGGCCCGGGGAAATCGGGGATTACGTATGGTGTCCCCCTATCTATTACCTATTTGTTCCGCTCGACGACGTAATCCAAGGCCGAACGGAGGCGAAGGCGGGCGCCGAGCGGGGCGCTCAAGGCGTCAATGACAAGGCCGGTCCGGGTCTTCAGCCGGTCCATCTCGACGTGGAGGCCCGCCTGGACGCCGCTCCGGTCGGCGATGGCGCGAACCTCGCGGAGCATGGCCGCGTTCAGGCCGGGATTCCCGAAGATCACGACAAGCCTTTTGCGGTCCTTGCCCCCCGTCCGATCGAACAACCGGCGCATCAACAGGGTCAGCTTGGCTTCGCGGATATCCGACCCGATGGGCTTGCCGAGCTCCTTGGCGTCGCCATATAGCCCCAGCTCGTCGTCGCGCCATTGGAAAAGAAGGCCCATCGTCTCGCCCAGCTTAGCCAGGCGGGCCTGGAGCCGCGGGGAGGCTCCGCCCAGGATGGCCCCGGTCCGCATGGGCGCCGAAAACGTATAGCGGCCCGTTTTGTTGATGTAGAGGCGGCGGATCTCCGATTCCGCCGTGTCGGGAAAAGTCTGGCTGAAGTTCAGGTCCTGCATTTGGGCCAGGCCGACCCGGCAGAGGTCGTCCGACCAGAGCCCCAGGACGGCCGCCCTCGTCGCGGGATGGATGGGCAGGCCGGCCAGAATCTCGAAGCCCATAAACAGGGCGATGTCGCCCAGGCAGATGCCCATCCCTTCGCCGAAATGGTCCGGGTCCATCGCTCCGGATTTGGCGCCCTGCCGTGCATATTGGACGTGGAGCGATGGGCCGCCCCGCCGGAAGAGGTCGTGATCGATGATGTCGTCGTGGATGAGCAGGCCGGCTTGGATAAGCTCGACCGCGGCGCCGGCCCGGACAACGGCGGTTCCCGGCCGCTTGCCGGCCGCGCTATACCCGGCGACCACCATGCCGGCCCGCAGCATCTTGCCGGTCCGGACAAAGACGCGCAGCCGGCCCGCCGCATCCGGCCCCCAGGCGTTGACCCGACCGTAGCGCCGTGAAGCACCGGCCAGGTACTGATCGAGAAACGCCCCGACCTCGACCTTGACGCCGGCCAGATACTCCGGGAAGGAGGAACGATCAGGCATGGGTTTCGCTACTCGGCGCCGGGGTTTTCCGTCGCTCCAGGAGTTCGACCACTCTCTCGACGGCCGACATGGGGGTCGAGGCGCCCGAAGCCACGAAGACCGAAGCGCCCGACGGGATCGGCAGTTCGGCCACCTGCTCGGGATCGTCCACGAAATGGACGCAGGCCTTCTCGCCGCCGGCCAAATCGTAGAGATGGCGGGTGTTGGCGCTGCGCCGCGATCCGACGATCAGCACGCAATCGTGCCGGGCGGCCATGCGACGGACTTCCTCCTGCCGCTCGGAGGTCGGCCGGCAGATCGTGTCTTCGAAGAGAACCTCGGGAACCAGCGCCCGAACCGCCTCCAGGACGGCCCGAGCTTCCTCGCGGATAAAGGTCGACTGGACAACGATCCCGGCCCGGCCGACACCGGCCAGCGAAGCTGCAGTGACGTCGGCGGGGTGGCGGAAGACCAGAGCCCGGTCGACATGGCCGGCGATGCCCCGGACCTCGTCGTGGCGGGGATCGCCGATGATGACGACAGTGAAACCGTCCGCCTCAAGCCGGCGGGCCTTTTCGTGGATCAGGCGAACCATCGGGCAGGTGGCGTCGATGACGTCGACGCCGCGAGCCTGCAGATCCTCGAAGACCCCCAGGGGGGCGCCGTGGCTGGGGATGATGACGCTGCCGGTCGGCCCGATCTGGGTCAGGTCGCGGATGATGCTCAAGCCCTTGGCCCGCAGGCCGCGAATGACGAGCTCGTTGTGAACGATCTCGCCGTACATGTAGTAGGTCCGGTCGGGGTTGCGGGCCAACAGGTCCTCGACCAGGGTCAGCGTCTTGCGGACGCCGAAGCAGTAACTGAGGTTGCCCGAGAGGGTGATGCGCATGGCCGGCGCCTGATTTATAGCACACTTGCCGCCGGTCCACCAACCCGAGGGGTTCCCCTTTTCCCACAGCTGCTTTATAATGCTTTGTTCCCATAAGGAGCCTTTCATGGACAAGCGATTCACCGATCATCTGGAAGCCGAGCTGGCCCGGATCCGGGCCGAAGGCCTGTACAAGACCGAGCGCGTTCTGACTACGACCCAGGGTGTCGAGATCAAGACGGAAGGGGGCCTCAAGGTCCTCAACTTCTGCGCGAACAATTACCTAGGCCTGTGCAACGAGCCGCGGGTCATGGCCGCCGCCAACTACGCCTTCTTCCGCTGGGGCTACGGCATGGCTTCGGTCCGGTTCATCTGCGGCACCCAAAAAGTCCACAAAGAGCTCGAGCGCGGCATGGCCGACTTCCTGGGCATGGACGACGCCCTGCTCTATTCCTCGGCCTTCGACGCCAACGGCGGCGTCTTCGAGCCCCTGCTGGACGAGCGCTCGGCCATCATCTCCGACGAGCTCAACCACGCTTCGATCATCGACGGGGTGCGGCTCTGCAAGGCTCAGCGCTTCGTCTATAAAAACTGCGACATGGCCGACCTCGAAATGCGGCTCAAGGAAGCCGAGGGAGCCAAGACCAAGCTCATCGTCACCGACGGCGTCTTCTCGATGGACGGCAGCCTCGCCCCGGTCGACCAGATCTGCGCTCTGGCCGAGAAGTACGAAGCCCTGGTCCTGGTCGACGACTCGCACGCCACCGGTTTCGTCGGCCCGACCGGACGCGGCACCCACGAGCATTTCGGCGTGATGGACAAGGTCGACCTGATCGTCACCACCTTCGGCAAGGCCTTGGGCGGAGCCTCGGGCGGCTGCATCGCCGGCCGCAAGGCGATCATCGAGTATCTCCGCCAGCGGTCGCGGCCCTACATCTTCTCCAACTCGCTGACCCCAGGCATCGCCGGCGCCACCCTGGAAGTCCTCAAGATCATCACCGAGTCGACGGAATTGCGCGACCGGCTGATGTCGAACACCGGGTTTTTCCGGCGGGGCATGGAGGAGGCCGGGTTCAAGATCGTGCCCGGCATCCACCCCATCGTCCCGGTCCTTTTTGGTCACCTGCCCAATGACGCCCAGCTCAGCCAACGCTTCGCCGACGAGCTGCTGCAGGAGGGGATCTACGTTATCGGGTTCTACTTCCCGGTCGTCCCCCGGGGCAAGTCCCGCATCCGGGTCCAGATCAGCGCCGCCCACAGCCTGGAGCAGATCGGCTTCGCCATCGACAAGTTCAAGAAGGTCGCCAAAAAGCTGATCGGCTGACTAGCTTTGCCGCCCCGTGTGTCGCGGAGTGAGGGGCGAGAACGGCGCGTCATGTAAGATATTTTAAAGGTCCATCTCCCATCCCCTGGAAACGCGGCTCGGGGTATTGGCCCGGCGGCTTCGGGCTCTTTTCGCCTTTTCCCACAGCTCTCTTCGGCGCCTCAAGCGCTTCGCAGTCCTCGTAGGGACGTCGCTTCGACAATCCCCGCGAGGGCGGAACTCCGCATTTCGCCGTTGGCCGATACCCCGATCCGCGCTCCTTTCCCGGGGATGGTGGATGATCCTTCTTTACGCGATGATCTGAACCGCCAGCCAATAGACGGTCCCGCGGGGACCGAAATCGCGGGAAGGGAATCCGATCAGGACGATCCGCCCTGGGCGTATATCGATCGTCTGACTCAGCAGATTCGGAGCCTCGGATTTCGCCCATCGCGGCGCAGCCTCGGAGTCCGCAGGGGGCGTCCTGCCCTGTGACAGAGGCGTTTGGATCCAACCGCCTCGAAAAGAAATCCGCGCGATGAGGCCGTTTTCATCACGCTTAATGATCGTACAAGCCAACCAATAATGAAGAGGATAACCGTGAGATCGGGATTTTGAATAAGATTCCTCCTCCGCCGACGGCCCGAATTCATCATCCCCGCCCCCGCTCAGCGCCAGACGATGTGCGCCCACGGGCTCAATTGCGATTTCAAACGGGGGTCCCGCCTTCTTCCTGATTTCCTCCCCCATAGGGAAATTAACGCTATTCCGGATCGTGCGTCCGATATCCGCGTCCGTGAGCCCGCCCGGGGCTTCCAGCGAAAGGACCACGACGCCGTCCGGAAAAGCCGAAGTGACATCGCCGGCTGTCTGCCGACCGACGATTCCACCTTTCCCGCCGGCGCCGCCAAAAACGACTCCTTGCAACGGGAGAATCGTGAAGACACGGATGGATAAGACGGCGTTTTTTTCAACCGCCCATCCCGTTAAAACAAGAACCGACAAGAACCCTATTGCTAAACTGATCCGAATGAATCTCATCATCGCCCCTCCTCAATAATAGAACGACTATAACCCATCACTCCGACATACATACAACTTGGCGATTTATTTCCCCGGCGGAGTATTAGCATCTTGATGTTTTAGCGTTTTAATGTCAGAATAGGCCCAGAGGAAAACGTTGATGAGTGAAAACACGAAAAGATACACAGTCTATCTTCAAGAAGATCTGCATCGAGCGCTCAAGGTTAAAGCCGCCGAGACGGGATATTCCGTCTCGGACCTGGTCAACAATGCCGTCCGCTTGGCCTTGCGCGAGGATGCCGAGGATCTAGCAGCATTCGAGGAACGGAAAAACGAAAGAATAGTTTCCTTCGAGGACGTGGTCAAAAAACTGAAAGCCGATGGCAAGCTATAAGGTCGGCTTTCGGGCTTCCGCGGAGAAAGAACTCCGCAAATTGCCCGCCCCCGACTTAGTCCGCATAATTGGACGAATCTCGGACCTCGCCGGGAACCCTCGTCCCGAGGGCGTCTCCAAGCTCTCGGGAGAGGAAAGATACCGAATCCGCCAGGGTGATTATCGGATCGTATATGCCATCGATGACCGCGAAAAGGCCGTGCTGATCGTCAAGATAGGCAACCGCAAAGACGTTTATCGCTGATACTACCGGTGGCTGCCTCTTTATTCCTTCCCGGCGCCTGGATTATCATAGGCAGGTATCCGGGGACGCCGTTCCCCTCTAGGAGAGAGCTATGCCCAAGCCGGCCGCCGCCTTTGCCCTCGGGCTCGATTTCGGGACGAATTCCGTCCGGGCCCTGATCGTCGATATCCGCAATGGACGCGAGGTCGCGACCTCGGTCTTCCCCTACCCCAGCGGGAGGGCCGGCATCATCCTGGACGCCCGCAATCCGGACCTGGCCCGCCAGCATCCGGCCGACTACCTGCACGGGATCGAGGTCGTCGTCCGGCGGACCCTGGCCCAGGCCCGTAAAAAGGACCGCTCTTTCAAGCCCGCCCGGATCATCGGCATCGGTGTCGACACGACCGGCTCCACACCCATCCCGGTGGACAAAGACGGCTTGCCCCTCTGCTTCAAAAAAGAGTTTTCCCGCAACCCCAACGCCATGGCCTGGCTGTGGAAGGATCACACCGGGTTCGCCGAAGCGGCCGAGTTCACCGCCCTGGCCGCCCGGGAGCATCCCGAGTATCTGGCCAAGTGCGGCGGCACCTACTCCTCGGAATGGTTTTTCAGCAAGATTCTTCATTGCCTGCGGGTCGACCCGGCCGTTTTCGTCGCCGCCGCAAGCTGGGTGGAATGCTGCGACTGGATCACGGCCGCCCTGGTCGGCGACACCCGGCCCGACCGCATCAAGCGGAGCCGTTGCGCCGCGGGCCACAAGGCCCTATTCAACGCGGCCTGGGGCGGCTTGCCGGCGGCGGACTTCCTGACCAAGCTCGACCCAAAGTTAGGGGCGCTTCGAGCCCGGCTTTTCGATAAAACCTACACGGCTGACGTCGTCGCCGGCGGGCTGTCGCCGGCCTGGGCCGCGGCCCTAGGCCTGCCGGAAGAGACGCCCGTTGCGGTCGGCGCCTTCGACGCCCACCTGGGCGCCATCGGCTCGGGCATCGTCCCCGGAACGCTGGTCAAGATCGTCGGCACGAGCACTTGCGACATCGCGGTCTGGCCGAGCGACAAGCCGCTGGCCGACATTCCCGGGCTGTGCGGCATCGTTGACGGCTCGGTCCTGCCGGGCGCCTTCGGGCTGGAGGCCGGGCAATCGGCCGTCGGGGACATCTTCAACTGGTTCGTGGACTGCATCCAACCGGGCGGCCCCCGTCTAGGCTCACACGAGGCGCTGACCAAGGAAGCCACCCGAATCAGGCCCGGGCAATCCGGCTTGCTGGCTTTAGACTGGAACAACGGCAACCGGACGATCCTGGTCGACCAGCGCCTGACCGGGCTGCTCGTCGGGCAGACGCTCCACACCCAGCCGGCCGAGATCTACCGGGCTCTTATCGAGGCGACCGCATTCGGCGCCCGGACCATCATCGAGAGGCTTCGGGAATATGGCGTCGGGATCGACCGGGTCGTCAACTGCGGCGGCATCGCCGAAAAGAATCCCCTGGTCATGCAGATCTATGCCGATGTGATCGGGCTGGAGATGAAGGTCGCCCGTTCGGCCCAAACCTGCGCCCTGGGCTCGGCCATCGCCGGCGCCGTGGCGGCGGGACCCGCGGCGGGCGGTTTCAAGGACTTCGCCTCGGCGCAAGCGGCGATTTGCGGCGTCAAGGCCCGATCCTACAAACCCGATCCAGCCCGCCGCAAAATCTACGCTGAGATCTATCCCCTCTACCGCAGGCTCCACGACGCCTTCGGCATCAAAGACGCCCCCGGCGCCCTCTATCCCCTCATGAAAAGCCTGCTGGCCATCCGGGACCGCGTCCTGGCCGAGAAATGACATGCTGGACAAGCTCAAGGCAAGCGTCCTGCAGGCCAATCGGGACCTCGTCGATCACGGCTTGGTCGTCCTGACTTTCGGCAACGCCAGCGGCATCGACCGCAAGCGCGGCTTGCTGGCCATCAAGCCCAGCGGCGTCGGCTACGAAACAATGAAGGCCGAGGACATCGTTCTCGTCGACCGGGACGGGAAGATCGTCGAGGGCAAGCTTCGCCCCTCTTCGGACACGCCGACGCATCTGGTCCTCTACCGAGCTTTTCCCTGGATCGGCGGCCTCGTCCACGCCCACAGCCCCGCGGCCACGGCCTTCGCCCAGGCCCGTCGGTCCATCCCCTGTCTGGGCACGACCCACGCCGATCATTTCGCGGGGCCGGTCCCGGTGACCCGGCTTCTGCGCCGGGCCGAAGTCGAAGGCGATTACGAGATCGAAACCGGGAAGGTCATCATCGAACGCTTCGCCAAGCTCGACCCGGCGGCCATGCCGGCCGTGCTCGTCGCCGGCCACGGACCGTTCGTTTGGGGCCGAACCCCGGAAGAAGCGGTTCATAACGCAGTCGCCCTAGAACTCGTGGCCGCCATGGCCCTGGCGACTCTGCAAGTCGAGCCCCGTGTCGCCGCTCTGCCCGAGTATCTTCTTCGCAAACACCATCAACGCAAGCACGGCCCCCGGGCCTATTACGGACAAAAGTAAGGAGCGATCATGATCAACATCCCCGCCGTCAAGCTGGGCCTCGTGGCCGTGAGCCGCGACTGCTTCCCGATCGAGCTGTCCTGCCGCCGCCGAATCAAGCTCGCCGCCGCCTGCCGCGAGAAGGGCATCCGCATCGCCGAGATCCCGACCATCGTCGAGAACGAGGCCCACGCCCTGGAGGCCCTGGACAAGCTGAAGGCCGCCGGCGTCAACGCCCTCGTCCTCTTCCTGGGCAACTTCGGGCCCGAGGGCCCTACCACCATCCTGGCCCAGCGCTTCGGCGGGCCGGTGATGTTCGCGGCCGCGGCCGAGGAGACGGGCAAGGACCTTATCGACGGCCGGGGCGACGCCTACTGCGGCATGCTCAACGCCTCCTACAACATCGGGCTGCGCAAGCTGCACCCCTACATACCCGAATACCCGGTCGGAACGGCGGACGAGATCGCCGGGATGATCGCGGACTTCCTGCCGGTCGCCCGGATTCAGCTGGGGCTCAAGAGCCTCAAGGTCTTCGCCTTCGGCCCCCGGCCGCAGGATTTCCTGGCTTGCAACGCCCCCATCAAGCCGCTCTACGACCTCGGGGTCGAGGTCATGGAGAACTCCGAGCTCGACCTTTACGACGCCTTCCTCCAGGCCAAGGGGGCGCGCGAGGTCAAGGCCGTGGCCAAGGACATGGCCAAGGAGCTGGGGGCCGGCAACGCTTATCCCGATTTGCTCGAGAAGCTGGCCCAGTTCGAAGTCGCCCTGACCCATTTCATGAAGGCCAACCTGGGCGCCTCGAAATACGGCGTCTTCGCCGACAAGTGCTGGCCGGCTTTCGAGAAGTATTTCGGCTTCGTGCCCTGCTACGTCAACTCGCGTCTGGCCGGCCGCGGCATCCCCGTGGCCTGCGAAGTGGATATCTACGGCGCCTTGAGCGAGTACATGGCCGTCTGCGCCACCGAACGCCCGGCCACCCTGCTCGACATCAACAACACGGTCCCCATGGACATGTACAAGGCGGCCGGCAAGGCCCTCCACGGCTACAAGCCCACCGACCTGTTCATGGGCTTCCACTGCGGCAACACGTCCTCGTCCTGCCTGATCGAGGGCGGGCTCAAGCACCAGCTCATCATGCACCGGCTGATAGAGCCAGGGAAGGACCCCGACATCACCCGGGGCACACTCGAAGGCCGGATCAAGGTCGGCGATGTGACGATCTTCCGGCTCCAGGCGACGGCCGACGCCGTCCTCCGCTCCTACATGGCCGAGGGCGAAGTCCTGGACATCGACCCGAAGTCGTTCGGCGGCATCGGTGTCATCGCCGTCAAGGAGATGGGCCGCTTCTATCGCCATGTCCTGATCGAGAAGCGCTTCCCCCACCACACCGCCGTAGCCTTCGCGCCCGCGGGCAAGGCCCTTTATGCGGCGGTTCGGATGCTGGGTGTCGACGACATCGGCGTCAACCGGCCGGCGAGCCGGCCTTACCCGACGGAGAACCCGTTTTGAGCCCTGACCCCGGCCCAGGGCCGGCGGCGGGACCGGTCGGCACGGCCAAGTCGCCGTTCACGACCGAGGGCGTGCGCGATTACGAACGGCGCCGCTACAAAAGCTGGGACCAGCGGATGGTCCAGGCCCGCGAGCGCCGTATCACCCGGCGGCTCTTCAAGGCCGCCGGGTCCGCGGCATCGACGGGGCTCGTCCTGGATCTGCCCTGCGGGTACGGCCGCTTCGCGCCGCTTCTCATCGAGATCGGCGCCCGCCCCGTCAACGCCGACCTGTCCTTCGAGATGGTCCGGCGGGCGGACGAGACGAGCGGCAGGCCGGGTGTCGCCGCCGACGCCAAGAACGGCCTGCCCTTCCGCCCGGGCGTTTTCGGCGCGGTCTTTTGCATGCGCCTCCTGCACCACATCCACGACCCGGCCGATCGAAAAGTCATCCTCACGGAGTTCGCCCGCGTCTCGGCCGGCTGGGCCGTCATTTCCTATTACCGCTCCAACGCCCTGCACAAGGCCCAGCGGGCCCTGCGCCGCCTGCGCAAGAAGAGCCCCCGCAAGATCCGGATGATCGAGGGCGACGGCTTCGCCCGCGAAGCGGAGGCGGCCGGGTGGACAGTCATCCGCGAAGCGGCCCTCTTCCGCGGCCTGCACGCGGCCCGCATCGCGCTGCTCAGAAAAGACGTCGGATAAGCTTTCGTTTTTTCGGCCTTCGGGCGCATTCCCGGCATCCTTGACAAGGCCCCAATCCCAGCATACAGTTTGCCCATCGACGAAGCCGCGTAAAGGCCTTTCAACGAGAGGAATGAGCTCGACGTTCAAGGGGATTCCCGTGAAGTTTGGCACTCGCGTCCTGACCTTTTTTGTGGCCGCCATCCTCGCCCTATCCGGACAAGGGCAGGCCGCATCTCCCCCGGCCGAGGACCTTCATCATGCGCCGCCGGCGCGTTTTCTCAAGACCGAGCCCCTGGCCCTGCGCGTCGAAAGCGAAGCCCGGCTCGAATGGCTGATGGTTTTCTGGAAGACTCCGAACGCGGAAGATTATGAAAGCCTGATTCTGGAGTCTAAAGACGGACGGACCTACGAAGGCCGGCTCGACACCGCGGCCCTGGCCGGGCCGTCACTCGCGTATTACCTGGCCTATAAGCTCGGCGAAAAAATCCTTTACCTCCCCGAGGGCGCTCCGAGCGCCGTTTTCACGGTCACCGACGCGACGCCCGCAGGCGCCGTCGTCGCGCCGACTGCACCCGCACCGCCCTCCCAGGGCGCCGGAGCGGCCAACCCCTTTCCTCTCCATCTCGACGGCAGCGCCGAAAGCCTCATCGTCAGGGAAGGCGAAGGCGCAACGCCCTCCGGATTCAACCAGGCCCACCATCTCCGGCTGGAGTATGGCTACCGCAAGGAAGGGCTGGCCCTGGACCTGGGCGCCCGTCTTGCCTACGCCAATCAACCCGTCGCGGGGGAGGACCCGTTTGACTTGCCCGACCTCAGCTTCTCGGCCACGGTCAAAAACCACTCCTTCCGGATGGGCGATCTGAACCTCTCCGAATCCGAATTCACCATCGCCTCCTTCGGCCGCCGCGGCCTCGCGTACGGCTTCGAGGGCAAGACCTTCGCTTTCCGCGTCTTCACCTCGGCCACCCAGCAGGCGCGGGGATTCAAAGGCCTCGGCTGGCCCAAGTCCGGCGCCTCGCTCGTCGGCGGGACGGCGGGTCTGACCCTGGCCAAGGCGCTGTCCGTGAAAGCCGTTTTTGTCTCGGGCGAGGACGATCCCGCCCTCGGCGTCAACGTCGGGACGTCCTCTCTCTTCCACCGCCGGAAAGGCCAGGTCCTGGCTTTCATCGGCGAGTCGCGCCTCCTCGGCGAAAGCCTGGACCTCCAGGCCGAGTTTGCCGCCGGACGTTACGACGCCAATCTGGAGGACGGCGAAAGCCTGACTCCGGGACAGGCTTACCGGCTCCGCGGAACGTTCCACAAGGGGGCGCTCGACGTCCAGGCCGGCTATCGCTCCATCGACAAGGACTTCAACACCGTCGGCCAGCCGTTTCTCCAGAACGATCGCCGGGGCTTCGACGCTTCCGCAGGCCTGGCCGTCGGCCCGGTCCGGGTCGGCGGCTCTTTCCGGTCCGAAGAAACCAACGTCGACAGCGATCCCGATCTGGCCACCGCGAGCCTGAACCAGGGGCGGGCCGACGTCAGCCTGCAGATCGGCGCCTCGTCCTCGATTCGGGTCGGTTATGTCAGCGAAAAACAGGACGCGCGATTCGCCACGGGAGCTTGGAATCCCTATCCCGCTTTCGAAGGGACCCTGGAGAAGACCGGACTGTCCGCCGGACTGGACCTCGGCCTGGCCTCCTGGCTCCGCGTCTCCGCATCGGGGGAGAAGGCGGATCTTCGTTGTCCTCTGACGCCGGCCATGCAAGGGTCCCAAACCTCGGCCATGGCCGGCTTGCAGATCCTAATCCCCGATCGGCTGACCCTGTTTCCGATTCTCAGCTACTCCCGGGTCGATCAGACGGGGGCGGGCGTGGAAACGACATCCCTATTCGCCTCCCTCAACGGAGATCTGACGATCATCCGCCGCTGGCTCTCCTGGAACGTCACCGGGTCCGCCGGCGACTCCCGGATGGGAGCGGGGGGCACGGTCAAATCCATTTCGGCGGACACGGGCCTCAATCTGAACCTCCGTCCTCTGATCCGGCTGGGCGACGCCATCGTCTCCCTGCGGGCGCAATATATCCGGACCCAGATGTCCGGGCAAACGACGGAAGCGTGGCGAGCGGCCGTCCGGCTGACGTACTCGTTCTAGGCAAGGAGGCGTCCATGTCAAGGCTTCGACCGATCACCCTCATCCTCATCCTGGTCCTGGCTTCGGCCCTCCCCCTGGCGGCGACCGTGACCTTCTCGCCGGCCCAGCCCGCAATCGGCCAAACGGTGACCTTCGTCCTGAATCCCGCCCAACCCAATCTCGACAGGTCCCGTATGATCACCTGGAACTTCGGGGATGGGACCAGCCTTCAGACCACGGTCCTCGTCCTGACAGCCTCCCACGCGTATGCCTCCTCCGGGTCTTTTCCGGTGTCGGTTTCCTATTTTTACCTCTTAGCCAGCGGCGCTGCGGCGCCTATAACTGAACAAGCCACCGTCCAGGTCCCGGCGCCCAACCGCATCGTCGTCTTCTCCCCGTCCCAGCCCAACGTCGGCGAGCCGGTCACTTTCCAGGCCCAGAACTTCCTCACCCCGAACACCGTCGATTGGGACTTCGGCGACGGCGTCACCATCAACGACGGCGGCGCCGTCCAGACTCATACGTTCAACGCGGCCGGAGCTTTCCTCGTCCAAGCCCGGGACCAGGGCGGCAGCGCGGCGCCGACGACGGTGTCCGTGCCGGTGACGAACAAGCGCCAGATCCAATTCTCGCCCGCCGCCCCAAAAACGGGGCTGGCGGTCCAGTTCCAGGCCATCCAGTTCACTACGGGCTGCATCAAGTGGAGCTTCGGCGATGGAACCATCCTGGCCCAAGGCACGACCGCGGCAAGCCACATCTACGCCAAGCCCGGCGCGTTCCAAGTGACGGCCCAGGACAATTGCGGCAATTCCCCTTGGACGGGCTCGACGACGGTTTCCGTGGCCCCCTCGCAAGGCCCGTTGGCCGGGTTCGACGTCAGCTACGGTGTTCTCCGGTTCGCGGACGGCAAGACTTCGAAGCTGGTGCCGCGCAACACGACGGGTCTGGCCGCCTTCGCCGACCTGAAGTTCGAGGGAACGGGGACCATTCAGGTCGAATGGCGCGTCGACGGTCAGCCGTTCCGGACGGACAGCCAAACCCTCACCTTCGCCCAGTCGATCACCATGAGCTCCGGCACTCTGCCCGGCCTACCCACGGCAACACCGGGGCCCCATACCGTGGAGCTTCGGTTTCTCCAGCCTCACACCGCCTTCAGCTTGTCGCCCATCGCCTACACGGTCGTCGCCGGGCGGCCGGCAAACGCCGGCCCCATCGTCGAGACGGTCACGCCGGGCGAGCTGGAGCGCGGCAAAGAATACGAGCTGCAACTGGACGGCCGGAATCTGACGCAGGGAACCTCCTTCGCCTTCGGATTCGGCGTCGGCATCGTCCAAGCCCCCCAATTCCAGGCCGGCTCCCGGGCCAAGCTCAAGGTTTTCGTCTCGCCCACGGCCAAACTCGGGGACCGTTCCGTCAAGGCCTCCAATCTCACCGGGACGAATGACGGGCCGGGCAAGATCACGGTCGGCGTCACGGTCATGCCCAAGCCCGAGGCGACTCCGAACCTGGTCTGCCCGGACCTTTCCGAAATTCCGCGCTTCGCCATCGAGCTCAAGTCCCCCTGGTTCTGGGCTTATCCGCCGCCGGGCGCCCCGGTCCAAAAGGGAGACGTCATGGAGACTCCGCCCATCGGCGACAAGTATCTCCATCTTTCGACCATCGACGACGCCACCCTTCTGAAATGGGATTTGCCGTTCGCCTATTACGATTACGTCGAAGTCCGGTTCTTCAAGCCGACCGGCCAGAAGCTCGTCCTCAAAAAGCAGCTGCCGGGATCGCCGGAATCTCTGCGGCTTTCGGGCGACGTGTTGGCCGAGCTTTTCGAAGCCCTTAAGCCTTCCACCGGCTTGGTTGTCAATACCGGCCTCGTCCTGACCGGGCAGAACAATCTTGCCCAGGTCTCTGACCTCAGCCTGTTCGGGGGTGGGAGCGGCGAATCGGGCCCCACCTACGAATCGTTGTACGCCGAAGGGCTCAAAGCCGGGGCCGACATCGCCTGGCAGGTCGCGGCCTTTCGCGTCTACCCATGCGTCCGCGATTCCAAGTCGCCGGGCGGCAAGACCTATCTGCAGCAGCCGGTGGAGGAAGCCGTCTCCGAGCTATGGCTGTTCAACCTGCCTTCGACCTTCACCGGCCTGGCCTGCGGCGGCGCGGGTTCCCAGAAAGCCGGGAACTCTATCCAGG
This sequence comes from Candidatus Aminicenantes bacterium, assembly GCA_026393855.1. NCBI lineage: Bacteria > Candidatus Aminicenantota > Candidatus Aminicenantota bacterium. The sequence continues at coordinate 84,992 of JAPKZJ010000011.1, read as the reverse complement.
CCGTCAACAAGACGGCCGGCGACCGCGATCAGAAAGCCGGGCCGAACACTCCGACTTCCAACGCCAATTTCGTCGGAGACCTCATCGAGCTCAAGGGCTCGTTCTCCCTCAAGGAATCTCCCTACGCTTCGCACGTCGCCGCGGGAAACTCCGTCAAGATCGAGAACCTGTTCATCGATTGGGGCGACGGCTCGTCCGCGGTGCCCGTCATCGGCAAAATGGAGGGGGGAGGGAGCTGGTCCAAAGAGAAGAAGATCACTCTGAACGGGGGCTTGTGGCAGAGCCACCGTTACCAAGCCGAGGGGACCCATACCATCCGGGTCTTCCAGCTCTCGGAAGACGACATCCAGGCGCCCAAGACCGACTTTTACGCCGCCTTGGGCGAGGCCGTGACGCCGCCGCAGCCCGGGGGCGATCCCTACAAAATCATTTTGGAATCCGCCCAAGGCCCTCTGCCCATGAGCGGCCAGGAGCAGGAACCGAACCCCCTGTCCACCGCCCTGCCCCGGGCCTACATGATCTTCTGTTCCAACATCCTGATCAACCACTACGCCGACCAATGCGCCGCAGGGCCGGTGCATCTCGTCTCGCTCGAGATTCTCAATTTCCCCGGCCACGACATCATCCTGCCCGGGAAAGGCTCGTCTCAGGACGGGGTCATGATCCGCAAAGACCTCGTCGCCGCCTATGCGGGCATCTATGCCGTCGCCGTACAATGCGACCAAGCCCTCATCGCCCGGGCCCGTCTCCGCTATTTCGGCGCCGGATCGGTCGAAATAACCTGGCTCGTCGATGGCATCCCGGTCCAGAATAAGACCTATACCCTGGCCTCGAAGGAACGCGCCAATCTCGGTCCGGCCGCCAAGACCGGCTGCGCCGACGCCGAGGTGGATGATTTCGTATTCACGTCCCAGCCGTTTTCGGTGGCCGTCCTGGGCAAACACAACGTCCAAGCGCGGGCCGAATTCACCCCCCAATACGGCATGGCCGGATTGGGCGGAAGCGTCAACCAGGCCGCCGCGAACCTGCTGGCGATCCTGACTGAAAAAACCGGGCCGCCGCTAAAGAAGGACGGTTCGGGTCCGGCGGCCGGCGAAGCCGCTGCCGCCGTCGGAGGCCAGGGATACGATCCCTTCGCGGCCAAGCTGGCCCTGGAAGAAAAAGCCGGCCTGGCCGTCCCCCAGATCGGGCTCCTTTCGCCGAACCCCGAGACCAAGGGAAGGCCGGCCGTCGTCTACCTCAACGATGCCCTGAAGAACTACGATGCCCCCTCATCCCCGAACGGCCCCTGGGCCGGGGATTCCGCCCTCGGGCCCGGCACCCGCCTGACGTCCGAAACAAAAGGCTACATCGTCAACGAAGTCCGGGACGTCAAGTTCTGCCGGATCCTCTTTCCGACCAGCGGGGGCGAATTCACCATCTCCGACCTGGGCAGCAGCATTCAGCTCCAGGGCGAGGTTTACAGCGGCAAGGGAACCCTGATCTATAATATCCGAACGGCGGGCGCCGCCGTCGAGAAAGCCTTCGCGCCCGGAACAGCCTTCGCCGGGTGGACGATCGAAGAATCGAGCGGCCGCCTGTTGCATGGGACCCTGGACGCGACTCCCGTGAACGGCGGGACGCTCGCCTTCCCGGCCAACATCAGCGGGCTTCTCAAGCGGTTCCAAGGGCAGGTTGACGGCCCGGCCTTGACCCCCCTGACGGCAGTCTTCGACCTGGAGCTGAAGGGCGTGCATGGATCCTTCCTGGCTTCGGCCGCAGGCAATGCCGGGCAGCCGCCGGCCTGGAAATCGGCCGCCGGCTCCTTGAATACCGAGGGCGATTGGATGGCTGCGGGGCTGTCTCTCAGCCAGTCGGCCATCGGCCTGACCGGCTTCCGAATCGAAGCCCCGGCCGTAACCGTGGACTTCAGCCGCCAAGCCGCGCCGTCGAACGCGTCCGGCGAAGCCGCCGGGCCCGACTGGCTCGGCGTCTACCTCGATCAGGCGGTGGTCACCCCGGCCACCTTCGGGTTGGCCGGGACGCAGTCGCCGGCCATGACCAATCTCGAACCCTGGCGGATCAAGGACGGAGGGCTATACGGTTCAGTCCGAAGCGGGAGCTTCTCGGCCAAAGTCGATCAGGCCTCGGTTTCCTTCAACCACTTGGACTTTAAAGTCGCCGCAGACAAGCCCGAAGGGACGTATTTCCTCTGCGCCATCCACGTGCCCTGGATCGAGGCGATCCTGAAAGGCGATGCCGTTCTCCAGCTGATCAGCGACGCGGAGGGGTACGGAACGAATTGGTCGGGCCTGACGGCCGATCCCGTTACCATCCAATATGCAGACAAAGGCCGCATCACCATGACCGTGGACGGCCTGGTCTGGGGCAGGGATTCCCGCGGCTGGCGAGCCCGAGGGCATGCCGCGGTCGCAACCGAAGCCGAGGGCAAGCCGTTCGCCGCCTTCCACCTCAACGGGCTCAACTTCGGAACGGACGGCCGGACCTATTTTGACGGGCCGACCTGGGGCACCCATGTCGGCCTATCCGGGAACGCGGTCTTCGGCGGAGCAACAGCCGCCTTGAAGGGCGTCCAAGTCGATGCGGCAGCGAGCGGCGCCGACCGTTTGGCCTTCGGCATCGAAACCGAAATCTCGATCTCGCCCGATTCGAGCTACATTCCGGCGACCGCCGTCCTCATCCACTACCGGATCTATTCCTCGGGAGGCGCGGACCATGCCGTCCAAGGGCCCTGGAACTCTCCGTTCTCGAGCCAGGTCGTCTTTCCGCTGGGAAGCCAGGAGATCGATAGCGCCATATCGCCATCCTATAATTATGATCCGAACGCTGCCGACCCGGCGGAGGATGGCTCCGCCGGATCCGCCGGCCCGTTCGCCGCGGCGGCTCTGGCCGGTAAAGCCGGGAAAAACATGCGTTTCGGCGGCGAGATCGACCTGGCCATGTTCGGTTGCGAAAGCGTCAAAGGAGCCTTCGTCCTCGGCTATCAGAACGGCAAGAGCTTTTTCCTGCTCTTCGCCAAGTATGACAATCTGGTCCTTCCCTTAAGCCCGGTGCCGTTGGCCATTTTCGGCATCGGAGGGGGGTTCGCCTACAACTTCCCGGCCGAGGTCTTCCGGCACGGCGGCCTGGCCGAAGCGATTCCCGACATGGCCGGAACGGCCGCTTTCGCGGCCGTCATGACAATCGGGACGACGGACCGGTTTACGATCATGGCCGATGGGTACATGATCCTCAGCACCGCCGGCTCGGCCGAAATGGGTTTCCAGAATGCCCAGCTCATGCAGATGGGCAATTTCGGCGGATACATCAATTATTACAACAAGGCCGTCAACGCCAAGGTCTGGGGCGGGCTGGACCTTTTCGGCGGGCTGATCAATTTCGACCTTGGGACCGAAGCAAAGCCGGCCATCGCAGCCTACTTCGGCCCGGGAGGCTGGTACGTCTACGCCGGCCGCAAGGCGGGCCCCCGGATCAAGGCCACGATCTTCAAGATCGGGGGCGCGGACTCCTATCTGGAGCTCGACAGCAAGGGGCTCCGCATGGGCGGCTCCCAGAAGTTCGAGTTGAACGTCGGCCCCAGCCTCCTCAACGGCTACGTCAGGTCCTGGATGGATATCGGCCTGGCCATCGGCATCGATCCATTCTTCATGGAAGGATCGTGGTCGCAGGGCGTCCGTGCGGGGGGATGCGCCTTCGGCATCTGCGAAGGCTTCGAGGTTTCGGCGACGATCTCCGCCCATGTTCCCAATCCGACGTTCATGAAAGCTGTGGCGCATCTCGATTTCGGCATCCTGGGAACGGCCGATCTTGAAGTGGGGCTGGCTCTCTGAGGAGATTCTTCATGAAAAAACACCATCCTCTCCCGGCTCTTATCGTTCTCCTCGCCCTTGGCTTCCTTGTCGGCGGTCTTCTCATCGCCTCCGTCGGAGGCCAGGCACCGGGCCCCGCCCGAGCCGACGCCTGTCTGGCGGTTTCGGACGGCGGCGGCGTCGTGCGTCTCCTCTGGCCTGTCCCCCGGGCCGGCTGGACGGCCGGAGGCTGGCAGATCCTTGACCAGTCCGGCCGGGAGCTGAAGCGCGTCAGGGCCGGCGATATTCCGTCAGCGGCATCTTTTTCGCCGGAAAAGGCCGCCTTGCTCAAGACCCTGGCCAAAGGGCTGCCGTCTTTTTCGTCCGATCAGGAACGGGAGTCATTCTATTTCGTCCTCTTAGGCGACATCGTCACCGACCCCGTTTTCGCTCGGGCCGCAGGATTCTCGGCCACCCTGGACAAGATCCCGGCCGGGCAAAAGTCCTACCGGGTCGTCAGCTTAACCATCGACGGCAGGCCCACCGGCCTCTCTTATCAAAGCCCGGCCGTGGACGCATCCGTTCCCACCCTCCCCCCGCCCGCTCCCGCGGCGGCGAGAGCCTTGTCCGCTGCCGAAGGCGTCCGCCTCTTCTGGACCAGGTCCGCGGACCCCACCGCCCAGGTCACCTACGCCTATTTTGTCGAGAGGAAAACCGAAAACGACCCCTTCGTCGCGATCCAAGCCAAGCCGCTTCTGCTGGCGGCCAACCTGAACCCGGAAGCGCCGGTTCTTGTCGACGCGGAGGCGCCCCTGGAGAAGCTGGTCGAGTACCGGATCTTCGGGGCCGACGCCTTCGGCCGGAGAAGCGGTCCGGCCGAGATTTCGGTCTACCATTACGATCACGCCGCCCTGGAGCCTCCCGTCGATTTCAAGGCGACCGGCGGACAAGGCCGCAATGTCCTGGAATGGAAGGCTCCGGCCCAGGCGCGGCCGGGAAAGATCTTGGTTTGGCGCGGGCTGACGCCCGCGGGGCCCTTTACTTCCCTTTTGCCGGACGGTCTGTCTGCCGGAAACACGCGCTACGAGGACGCCGACGTCAAGGGCGGCCTGAGCTATTTCTATCAAATCCAGGTTCTCGGAGCGAATCACCGGGAGGGCCCGCGATCCATGGTCGTTTCCGCGTCCCCAAAAAGCGCGAGCCCTCCGGCCCGCCCCGCGGGTCTGACGGCGGAGCTCGAGCGGACCCGAATCCGCTTGAATTGGAAAGGGACGTCCGGCTCTATCCTGGCTGGTTACCTCGTCGAGCGGAAAGACAAAAATGGAGACTGGGTGCGCTTGAACGACCATATCGCCGCCGAAACGATCTACGACGACTACGGCGGCTCGGAAGGCCCGGCGACGTGGAGCTACCGAGTACGGGCCATCGCCCTGGACAACCAGGAGAGTCCGCCGAGCGCAACGGTTGAAGTCGTGGTCCCCGATCGCTCCCTGCCGCCCGCGCCCGAAATCCTTTCGGGCGACGGCGGCGGCGGCAAGGCCGTCGTCCGGTTCCGGCCGGGCCAACCCGAGTCCAGGTCGGCCCAATTTGTCGTCCTGCGCAGCGGCGATCCGCGCGAAATTGGGGTTGTCCTGGGCCGTCCCCTCCCCGCCGCGGCCCGGGATTCCACCGATCCGTTTGTCGAGCCCGGGGCGGAATACTGGTACCGGGTCGTGGCCATCGGCCCCAACGGCAATCGCAGCGATCCGTCGGCTGCCGTCTGGGTCCGGATCGGGCCGCCGCCTATTCCGGCCCCGGCCGCGCCCAGGGCCGATCTCATCCTCAAACCGAGCCCGTTCGTCAGGATCCTGTTCGCACCGGCGCCGCAAGGCCTGGAAGCGGTCTTGGAGAGGAAGCTCGCGGCCGAGAAGGATTGGGTGATCCTGTCCGCGGTCTCGCGGGGCGGTGAAGTCGTGGACGCCGACCCGCCGGCGCACGGCAAAGCCGAATACAGAATCGCTTATCGGACCCGGAGCGGGGTATACGGGCCCGCATCGCCGGCCGTGTCTATCCAAAGGTAAAAGCCGTTTATTCGGGCCGGGTTCTTCTTTCCCGGTCGGGTCGAGAGCCGAATTCAGCCCGCAGCGTTCGGGCCGTAGATGCCGAAATCCCGGGCCGCGTCGAAGAGGGCCAGGACGTTGTCGGGCGGGACGTCGGCCTGGATGTTGTGGACGTTGGCGAAGACATAACCGCCGCCGGGGCTGAAGGCCCGGATGTTGCGGCGGACTTCCTCCCTCACCTCGGCCGGCGTTCCCCGCGGCAGGATTTTCTGCGTGTCGATCCCGCCTCCCCAGAAAACCAGCCTGTCGCCGAAGCGGGCCTTGAGAGAGGCCGGGTCCATGCCGCGGGCCGCGACCTGGACCGGGTTCAGGGCGTCGATCCCGTTGTCGAGCAGGTCCGGGATGTAAGGCAGGATCGAGCCGCAGGAGTGGTACCAGATTTTCGCCCGGGTGCGGGACTTGATGTAAGAAACGAGCGCTTTCTGCCGGGGTTGAACGATCGACCGGTAGATGCGAGGCGGAAAGAGCGGGCCATCCTGCCCCGTCAGGTCGTCGCCGATCATGATGACGTCGACGACGTCGCCGGCTTCGTCCAGGAAGCCACGAAACCAATCCAGCCAGTAGCGGAGCGTGCGGTCGAGAAGCGTCTCGAGGATTTCGGGCTGCTCCATCATGTCGATGAAGAGATTTTCCAGGCCGCGCATGTACCAGCAGATCTCATAGACCACACCCGAGATGCCCGAGATGACGGCGTAGGGCGTCTCGCGATGCAGCGTCAAGGCCCTTTCGCGCAAGCCGGCAAAGCGGCTGGGGTCGCCGCCGTTGGGGAACGGGTATTGCCTGATCTCGTCGAGCGACAGCCCCGCGAGCGGGGAATGGCTGATGTCGAAGTAGTTCGGGGCGTCCTCGGGCCTGGACCAGACGACGCCGAATTCGTCCTGGAAGTCCTCCCACAACCGGCCATCCCGCTCGCGGCGCACGACGCCGCCCTTGAAACCGGCGGGCGCGCCGGCGGCGACGTACCGCGTGTCGACTCCCAGCCTTCGCAGCACGGCTTCCGAGGGCCGGGCCAATTGCTGGACCAGATCCATGATCTCGATCGGCTCGCTCCAGCCCAGCCGGGCGATCAGGTTTTCGTAAGCGACGCGGTGAATGCCGGTCTGGTTCCCGCCCAGGTCGATCGGGACGCGGTCAGGGACGCGATGGTCGAGCGCCGCCAAGACCCGCTCGCGGGAGGTCATCGGCCCTTCACCGCGGCCAGGTAGTTGCCGGCCCCGACGACCACGGTTGAGGCCACCAGGACGAGCAGTCCGGCCGCCACAAGCCACATCGTCCGCCGCCGGGAGCCTTTCCATTCGCGCAGCAAAATCCCCCAGAGGTTGCTGAAGAGGATGATGAAGGCCATGTGAATGGTCCAGCTCGAAAAGTCGTAGCGGCCCATCCGGGTCGTGCCCATGCCGTAGAAGAAGAACTGCATATACCAGGTGACGCCGGCCAGAGCCGAGAAGATCAGATTGGGCCAGAACGGCGCCTTCGGCCCGGCCGCCGCGGCGGCGGCGTTCTTGGCCCGGTTGCGCCGGATCAGGTATCCGCACCAGATCGCGTTGGTGGTAAACCCGCCGGCCAGGGCCACGATCAGGACCGGGAAATTCTGGAACAGGCTCGGCGTCCCCAGGCTCAGGGCCCGCTCGGCGATAGGCTTGCCGGCGGCCAAGGCGAAGGCCATGCACGAGCTCATGACGCCCGAGAAGACCGCCACCCAGATCCCTTTGGCAAAATTGAGCTCGGGCGAAGCCGCTTTGCGGTCCGCGGTCGGAACCTCTTTCTCGCGCCGCGCCCCGGCCCGGCCGCAGACGGCGATGCCGGCCAGGCAGACGAAGACGCCGGCCAGGGTGATCTGCCCGGACAGGGACGAGGCCAGGCTGCCGAATTGGCCCTGGAAGACGGGCGGGACGATGGTGCCGAAGACGGCGCAGAAGCCGAGGGCCAGGGCCATGCCGAGGCTGAGGCCCAGGTAGCGCATCGACAGGCCGAAAGTCAGCCCGCCGACACCCCAGAGCAGGCCCAGAATATAAGTCCAAAAGAGGCTGCGGGCGGGGGCGCCGCGCAGGATCTCGAGGAGCCGGGGCGAGGTCAGGAAGGCGGCGATCCACGGCGCGACGATCCAGCTGAAGACGCCGCCGGTGATCCAGTAGCGCTCCCAGGCCCAGCCGCGGACGCGCTTGTATGGCAGGTAGAAGCTTCCGGCGGCCAGGCCGCCGACCCCGTGCAGAAAGACACCGAGAAAGGGATAAGCAGACATGATTGCCGCTAGATTACAACGGCCCCCGCCGGAAATCAACGCATCCCGGGCTGGAACTTGACTTTCCCCCCCCGGAAAGCGAAAATACGCCTTCAAATCCTTGATTTTCTAAGAAATAGACCGAATTCGAATCATCCTCGGGGGATCGTTTTTGGTCGAGGAGAAGCACTTATGACATTGCTCGAGAACCTTAAGGCGAAGGCCAAAGCCAACCCCAAGCGGATCGTCCTGCCGGAGGGCGAAGAGCCCCGCACCGTCAAGGCGGCCGTCCAGATCCTGCACGAGAAGCTGGCCCAGATCGTCCTGGTCGGCAACCGCGAGAAGATCGAAGCGGTGGCCAAGGAACAGGGCGTCGATGTTTCCGGCGTCCCCTCGGTCGATCCCGCCACCTCGCCCAAGTTCGAGGAATACGTCCAGGCTTACTACGAGGCCCGCAAGGCCAAGGGCGTGACCGTCGAACAGGCCCGCAAGCTCATGACCGACACCGTCTTCTACGGCACGATGATGGTTCACAAGGGCGAAGCCGACGGGCTCGTCTCCGGCGCCCTCCACTCGACCGGCGACACCATCCGGCCGGCCCTGCAGATCATCAAGACCAAGCCGGGGATCAACATCGTTTCCAGCTCGTTCATCATGATCGTCCCCGACTGCGAGTACGGCGACCAGGGCAAGTTCGTCTTCGCCGACTGCGCCGTCATGCCCAACCCCACGGACGCCGAGCTGGCCCAGATCGCCATCGCCTCGGCCGAGACGGCCCGGGTTCTCGGCGGCATGGAGCCGCGGGTGGCCATGCTGTCGTTCTCCACTTACGGTTCGGCCCAGCATGAGATGGTGGAGAAGGTGAAGCGCGCCACGGCCCTGGCCAAGGAAATGGCACCCGGGCTCAAGATCGACGGCGAGATGCAAGCCGATGCGGCCATCATCCCGAAGATCGGCAAGTCCAAGGCCCCCAACTCGCCCATCGCCGGCCAGGCCAACGTCCTGGTCTTCCCGGACCTGCAGTCCGGCAACATCGCCTACAAGCTGGTCGAGCGGCTGGCCAAGGCCCAGGCCATCGGGCCCATCCTGCAGGGCATCGCCAAGCCGGTCAACGACCTGTCCCGCGGCTGCTCAGTGGACGACATCGTCCATTTAGTCGCCATCACCTCGCTCCAGGCCGCCGGCCTGTGAGGACGGGGTCTTTCTAGAACAGAAGCCAAGGAGAACGCCATGCAAGTCCTGTCCCTGAACTGCGGAAGCTCGTCCGTCAAATATCGCCTCTACGACTACACTAAAAAAGAAACCCTGGCCACCGGAGTGGTCGAGCGGGTCGGCATCGGCAAGAGCTACATCAACCAGGCCGGCCTGGGCCGCGAGCCGATCAAGTTCGACCACGAGTGCGGCAACCACAAAGACGCCATCAAGCTGATCATCGACACCCTGCTCGACCCCAAGATCGGGGTGGTCTCCGACCTCAAGGAGATTTCGGCCGTCGGCCACCGGGTCGTCCACGGCGGCGAGAAGTTCACCAAGTCGGCCCTCATCACCAAGGAAACCATCGAGACCTTCAAGAGCCTGTACGGCCTGGCCCCCCTGCACAACCCGCCTAACGTCCTGGGCATCGAGGCGGCCATGGACGTCCTGCCGTCCATCCCCCACGTGGCCATCATGGACACGGCCTGGCACCAGACCATGCCGCCCCACGTTTACATGTACGCCCTGCCCTACGAGTGGTATGAGAAGTACGGCGTGCGCCGCTACGGCTTCCACGGCACGTCGTTTCTCTATGTGGCCAAGCGGGCCGCGCTGCTGCTGGGCAAGGACCCTTTTAAGACCAATCTGGTCTGCCTCCACATCGGCAACGGCGTCTCGGCCAACGCCATCAAGAACGGCGTCTCCTACGACACCTCGATGGGCCTGACCCCGCTCGAGGGCCTGGTCATGGGCACCCGGTCCGGCGACCACGACGCAGCCATCGATCTGATGGTCATGGAGAAGGAAGGCATCGCCCCGGGCAAGATGAATGACATCCTGAACAAGAAGTCGGGCGTCCTGGGCATTACCGGCAAGTACACCGACCGCCGCGACATCCAGGTGGCGGCCGAGGCGGGCGACGCCCGGGCCCAATTGGCCGTGGACGTCGAGGCCTACCGGGTCAAGAAGTACATCGGCGCCTACGCCGCCGCGATCGGCGGCGCGGACGCCATCGTCTTCACGGCCGGGGTCGGCGAGATGTCGGATCTCATCCGCGAGAAAGCGCTCGAGGGCCTGGAGTTCATGGGCATCAAGCTGGACAAGGCCAAGAACGCCCTGGCCAAGACCCGCAACGCCGAGACCGAGATTTCGGCTGCCGACTCCAAGGTTAAGGTCTTCGTCATTCCGACCGACGAGGAGCGGGTCAACATCGAGGACGTCATCGCCATCCTCGAGGGCAAATACGACGAGCACACCCGCTTCACCTACCGCTTCCAGTCGCCCGCCTACGAGAACTCGCAGCGCGAGCAGGACTTCCGCAAGGAATGCGAGAGGAAGCCGGGCCTCAAGGACATCCAGGTCAAGCCCAAGAAGTAAGCCGGCCCGAGGAGGCCCGTTTTCAGCGGGCCTTCTCCAGGGCGTCTTTCTCGACGGCGGCCAGCCTCATCTCGGCCTGGGCGGATTCCAGCTCGGACTTCAACCGGGCCGCTTCCGTCGCCGAGACCAAGCCCAGTCCCTCCATCGTCGTCAATCGCTCCATCTTCACTTGCAGGGCCTCGACCTTGGACTGGGCGGCCTTGAGGCTTTTCGAAGCCTCGGCCAGACGGCCCCGGATCTCGACCTCAGCGGCGCCGGCCTTCCCGTCCAGGAAGCTTTTGCGAAGCTCGATGCGGCCCCGAATCTCTTCGACCTTCGCGGCGGCAACGGCCGTCGCCATCCGAGAATCGGCCATCTCCGTCTCGGCAGCCATGCCCACGGCCCACAGGTTTTTGAGCCGGTCGGCCCGGACCGCGACCATCTTCATCCCGAGCTCGGTCTTCTCCAGGTCCAGCTGGAGCCGCTCCAGAACGAAGTCCCGTCCGCCCGCCCGAGGGGCGAAGAGCTCGTCCCGCGCCGGCTCGCCCGTCGCCTTGACTTCGTCCAGACTCACCCGGGACCTCTTGACGCCCAGCTCGGCCTCGGCCGCCTGCAAGGCCGTCGTCTTCCCCTCGTCGATACCGACCAGTCCTATCTTGACCTGCCGGCCCGTCTGAGCCGCCTCGGCCTGCAGGACGGCCAGCCGGGATTCGGCCAGTCGGACGTCCGTCTCGGCCCTGGCGATCTCGATCTTCTTCCGCCAGGAGTCCTTGATCATCTCGGACGCCTTGATGACGGTGACGCCGGTCGTCAGGAAGGCCACCGCCAGGACGACCGCCGCCATACCCCGCGGCACGGCGATCCGGCCGCGGGCGGGCCGCGAGAGCCGGGTCCGGCGATATTCCGAGGCCAGCTGCCACTCCAGGTTCTCGACGAAACGCCCGTCGGGCACGAGGTTCTTATTCAGGGTCTCGCTCATGATCTCCTCCGTTGTCGTTGATTTCGGGAAGCTTCGTCCGCAGGGACCGGCGGGCCCGCCTGAGAAGCCCCTCCACGGCGCGCTCGGAGATGGCCATCTCCGAGGCGATTTGCCGGACGCTCTTCCCGTCGAAATAGAACAGCTCCAAAGCCTGGGCTTTCCGTCCGCCCAGGGCGGACACGGCCAGGCAGATATCCAAAGCTTTAGCGGGGTCCTTGGCAGGTCCCGCTCCGGATGTCCCCTCCGGGTCGAGCTCGACCCGATAGGCGCCTTTGAACCGCCGCAGGTGGTCGATCAGAATGTTCAGGGCCACCCGCTTCAACCAAGCCAGCGGCGCGTCTGGAGCAGCCATGCGGCCCCAGCTTTTCAAGGCTCGGAGATAGGTCTCTTGGACGATGTCCTCGCTCAGCTCCCGGATACCGCCGGTCCGCCGGGCCAGGTACGCGTAGAGAGGGTGCACCGTTTCCCGGTATATCGTCATCCATTGTTCTTCAGTCACGACTTCGGCTCCTTTGAAGAAGGCGTTCACTACCTATGACGGCCGAGCCCGGCGAAAACCCACGTTTGGCTCTAAATGGCGGGTTTTCCGGGACGCAAGCCAACTCCGCAGGCTTCCTGCTATAATAATCCGGATAAGCACCATGCCGATACCTCCAGACCCCGTCCGCGCGCCGAAGCGCCGACGGCTCCGCAACATTCTGATCTTCGCGGGCATCGCCATCGTTCTTGGATATTTGATCGGATCCCTCAATGATCCCTTCGTCTTGATCCTCTACGGGCAAGCTGTCTTTTTCGTAGCCGCCATCGTCCTCCTCCGGGCGATCAGGCCGAATCCGATCATCCTGGCTTTGGTGATCCTCCTCCTCGCCGCGCAGGCTCTGCGGCAGCGCGAAATCTCCATCGTCCTCGGAATCGCCCTCCTGGTCGTGCTGGCGGCGCTGGGCTGGCAGCGGGGGCCCGGTTGGAGGAAGGCCGTCTGGATCTCCTTGTCGCTTCTCATCGTGGCGGCGCCGATCATCTACGTTCTTCAGCCTCATAAGCCGGCCCAAGCCCTCCCCGCGGGCGGCCGGCCCGCGACTGCGGCGGCCTTCGAGTCGCTGCCGTATCTCTCGCACGTGGATCACAGGGTCGAAAAGAAGGACGGCGTGCTGGTCTACGATCCTGCGGCCGCGTTCCCCGGCCTGAATCTCTACAATTCCTACTACAAGCCGGGCGCTTGTCTTCTGGACATGGCGGGGAACACCCTGCACACATGGCTGCCGCAGGAATCGCCCTACCGCTGGCAGTACGTCACGGCCTGCGCCAACGGCGATCTCCTGGTCTGCGTCGAGGACACCGAGCTGATGAGGCTGGACTGGGATTCGCGGGTTCTCTGGCGCAAGCCGATGAGGACCCACCACGAGATCGCCGGGGCGGACAACCAGGACATCTACACGCTGATCAGCCGGGAAGAGGTCGTGCTGCTCCACTTCCTGCCCGTGCCGATCGTGGACGATTATGTCGTCGTCCTGTCGCCCGAAGGGGTTGTCAAGAAACAGATCTCCCTCTACAAGGTCCTCGAGAAACAGCTGTCCATTTTGAACGTCGTCGCCATCTATGCCCGGATCATCAACCCCCAAGACCTCTTCTGGCGGGCGATCACGGCCAGGCTGTCCGGCCGGCTCCTTCTCCCGCGCGTCACCTCATTTGACCCTTTTCACACCAATTCCATCTCGATCCTCGGCCGGGACGTGCCCGGCCTGGGCCGCCGCGGCAACGTCCTGGTGTCGATGCGGTCCCTCAACCTCATCGGGATCGTCGACATCGAGGCCGAGACGCTGAACTGGGCCTGGGGGCCGGGCGACCTCCAGGAACAGCACCACCCGACGCTTCTGGACAACGGCAACCTGCTTGTCTTCGACAACGGCACGAAGCGGAAATACTCCCGCATCATCGAGCTCGACCCGCGCGACAAATCGATCGTCTGGGAGTATCGCGACGCGGGCCCGGCGCCGTTCTATTCCAATTGGGGCGGCACCGCCCAGCGCCTGGGCAACGGCAACACCCTGATCACGGAGACCAGCGGCGGGCGCGTGTTTGAGATCACGAAAGACGGGAAGATCGTCTGGGACTTCTATAATCCCGACAAGCAGGGAGACGGCCGCCGGGCCTCCATCTACCGCATGACCCGGATCGTCGATCCGCAAATCCAGTCGGCCTTGCTGAAGAAAACGGAAGAAGGACGCTAGGCGGGAGCGGCCGCCTTCTGCTATCATCAAAGGCGAGGTTTCCCAGATGAAAGCCGTTGTTTTGACCGGAGTCCGATCGGTTGAAGTCCGCGACCTTCCGGACCCGAAGATCCAAGCGCCCGACGAAGTCCTGTTGCGGACGGCCGTGGCCGGCTTGTGCGGGAGCGACCTGCATTATTTCATCTCCGACCAAGTGGGGAGCGAAAAGGTCGTCTACCCGGCCGTGGTCGGGCATGAATGCTCGGCCTTCGTGGAAGCCGTCGGGCCGGCCGTGACCAAGGTCAAGCCCGGCGACCGCGTGGCCGTCGAGCCCGCCATCTCCTGCGGCCGCTGCGACCAGTGTCGGGGCGGGCGGCCCCATACCTGTCGAACGGTGGGATTCCTGGGCCATCCCGGCGAGAAGGACGGCTGCCTGGCCGAGTTCTTCACCATGCCCGAGCGGAATCTTTTTCCTTTGCCCGACGGCGTCACCTTGAGCGAAGCCATGCTGGCCGAGCCCTTGTCGATCGCCCTGCATGCCATCCAGCTCGGGGGCGGGCATCCGGGCCGTTCAATCGGCGTGCTGGGGACAGGGCCCATCGGTCTCTGCGTGGTCATGGCCCTGAAGGCCGTCGGGATCAGCGAGATTTACGCCAGCGACCGCTCGGACGCCCGCACCCAGGCCGCCCTTCGGGCCGGAGCCTTGTGGTCCTCCAACCCCGACCGCGAGGATATCGTCCGAGCCGTGCTGGACCGCCAGCCGCTCGGCTTGGACGCCGTGTTCGAAGTCAGCGGTGATCCGGCCGCTATCGAACAAGCCATCGAGCTGGTCAAGCCCGGCGGGACTATCTTCCAGATCGGCATCCCCCTGGCCGAGCGGATCACCTACCCCATCGCCCGCCTGCGGCGCAAAGAGATCGCCATCCGGAATGTCCGGCGCCAAAACCGCTGCCTGGAACGGTCCCTCCTGCTCATCGAGACCAAGCACCTCGAGGTAGCCTGGCTGGCCAACCACGAATTCGCGATCGCCGACGCCCCGCGGGCCTTCGCCATGGCCGCCGACCGGACGGACGACGTCCTGAAAGCCTCGATCAAGTTCTGAGCTGGGCCGCGCCTCCGGACTATGCCTTGAGAGGATCGAATTCCATCAGTTCCACCGGGGCTCCATCGTGGAGAATCATGGCCACGCGGACCCCGCCGGACGGACTGGACGGCGGGCCAAGGAGCGTCTTCCCGATCAGCGCCTCGTCCAGGTCGTCAACCACGAAGGCGAGATGGGGCACGGCGCGGATAAGCTCGTGGATCGGGCAGTCCGGGTCGAAGCGCATCCACTCCACGCCATAGGGGCTGGTCGAAAACCCGGCTACGTGGATTTTAAGATGGGCGTAATAGACTTCTCCGGGCCTCGGGATCGTCGTCGGGATGCCCAGATGATGATAGCGCCAGCCCCATTCCGCGACGGCCTCGGGCGGCTCGTGATCGCGCCTGATATCGGCCATGGCTGACCTCCTGCGCCGGATGGGCGCAGTCACTTCATGATCGTTTCGAGGAACTTCAACAGGTACTCGGCCTGGGGGCGGTCGAAGGTCGTCTGGCTGATGTACTTGAAGCGGACGGCTCCCTTCGCGTCGATCAAGAGCACGGTGGGGACGTTCTGCTCGATCTTGGATCCGCCCCAGTCCAGCGTGAAGAGACCCAGCCCCTTGGAGACCTTGGCCCCGTCATCGATCAGAATGGGGAACGGCAGGGGGATATGGCCCTTCTCATAGAGGAGGCGGCGGGGGAAGGCGGTCCGCATCAGAAGGAGGCGGGCCTTCCCTTTCTCGTCCAGCTTGTCGGCGTCGGCGGGGTTTTTCCAGGCTTCGATGTCGTTCAGCTGGTCAGCGAAATCGTCCACCCAATCCTGGACCATGGCCCGGGAATAGGGTAGGACGAAGAGCACCTCGAGGTTGTGAGACTTGCGGAAGCCGGTTTCTTTCTCCAGCGCCGTGAGGTCCGCATACTGGTAGTTGCAGACGTGGCACCAGTGGTTCTCACCGGCCAGGCCGCGGGGGAAAATCAAGAGGATATTCTTGCCCGCCAGGCCCGCGATGCTCGCCTCGCCGCCCTGGAAGACGGGCAGGGCGAAGTTGGGCATGGTCTGGCCCAGAGTCACGGGCTTGAGGTCCTGCGCGGACACCGAGCCGGCGCCCAGGAGGGCGGCCGCCAAGGCCAGGATCAGGACCGGACGAAACAAATGCGTTTTCTTCATAGCCGTGTTCTCCCTTCGATCATATTCTAACCCAATCCAGGCGGGATGCGTTCCCTCCCCTTACTTCAATCCAAGATACCGAAAGTCACGGAAAACGACGGTCCCCTCCCCCGCCGCGAAAAGGGCGATTTTGAGGGTCCCCCAGGTCCGGAACGTCTCGTGGTGGTAGCCGGACATCTCCAGCCCGCCTTCGAGCTTGGTCCAGGTCCGGCCGTCGGAGCCGATGAAGAGCTCGACATCGTGGGCCGTGTTCCGGATTTTCAGATAGACACGGCCCACCGGCGCGGGCAGCGTTTCCCAAGGCCGGGCGCGAAGATACGAAGTCGCTGTCCCGTCCTTGATCCCGATCCCGCCGAAGGCCTGGCCGTCATAAAAGAGGAGCAGCCCGGCCTCGGTGGAGGAGGGCGCTTCCATTTCGACCTGAGTCTCGTACGAATGATTCAAGGCCATAACGGTCAGAATGGCCGCTTCCGCCGGAGATTTCCCCCGAGCCTTCATCCGCAGGGCGCCGCCGCCCGCCTGGAAATCGTCCGGGCTTTCGCTCGCGTCCCAGCGCCGCCAGGGCAAGCCCAAGCCCGCCGCCGTGAACGGATCCGACAGCGGGAAGCCGTGGCCCACGTTCTCGCCGGTCGGCTTCCGGATGGCCCCCCCGGGATCAACCCCGGTCGGGACGCGAGGCCAGCCGTCCGGCGTCCACTCCACGGGGAGGAGGAGGGTGGATCGACCGAGCGTGCGGAAGCCGTTTTCGTAGCCGTGGTAGAGCATCCACCACTTCCCGTCGGCGGCCTCGAGGATGGTGCCGTGGCCTTGGGACCACCAGCGCTCGGCCCGGCTTTTCGTCCGGAGAAGGGGGTTTCCAGGCATATTCGTCCACGGGCCGGACGGCGTCTCCGCCCTGGCCACGACAATCATATGGCTGGTCGATGGCCCGGCCGTCCCACCCTGGGCCGAGATGAGGTAAAAGAATTTTCCCCGCTTGAAGAGCTTGGGGCTCTCCAGGCACATGCACTCGATGTTCCATTCCCGCGGGATCGGCCAGCCGTCATAGAGCTTGACCGGGGCGCCTTCGACCCGCCGGCCGTCCGGAGACAAGCGGACCATCATCCCGTCCGAGAGATAGAGATAACGCCGGCCGGCTTCGTCGGCGACATGCCCAGGGTCGATGCCACCGACGCGAAGGTCGATCGGATCGCTCCAAGGGCCGGCTGCGTCCTTGGCGGTGATGACGAAATTCGTGCGGCGCTTTTTGCCGTCGGGGTCCGTGACCAGGGCGGGAAAATAGATGAAGAACTCGTCTTTCCAATATCCGATGTCGGGCGCCCAGACATCGCCGACCGCTTTGGTCAGGGCGGGTCCCAACGGCCGCCAATTGACCAGGTCGCGGGAGTGCCAAACCAGGAGGCCGGGCACGGCCGTCCCCGGGGTATTGGTCAGGTAATAATCCGATCCGACCCGGACGACGGACGGGTCGGGATAGACACCGGGCAGGATTGGGTTGAGGTAGGTCCCGTTGCCCCGGTCGGCCAGCGGCTGGGCTTCGGCCTTGACCCGGGCCGCCCGATCGGCCGCGGGCGCCGAGCCGCTGAAGACGGCGGCACCGGTCAAAGCCAAGCCGGCCGCGAGCGAGGCCGCGGCCAGACGCCTGGTTCCAACCGTCATCCGAGGCAATCCTTAAGGCCGTGGGCCGCAACATAGAGCGACCCGACGCCGGATAGCTGGTAAGCGACGCGCAGGGCTTCGGCGATCTCGGCCTGCGTCGCGCCGGCGGCCAGGGCCTGGGCGCCCAGCGACCGGACGCCGTTGACCGCCCCGTGGGCGGCATCGAAAGCCAGAGCCATCAAGAGCTTGAACTTCCGCGGCAGGGCGCCGTCGGCATAGACCAAGGCGTTCATCTCCGCGATCTTCTTCATGAATTCGGGGTCGAGCTTTTCCAGCGAAGCCAGCGGATGGTCGGGCATAGGGGGTCTCCTCGTCGATGACATGAATCTCCTCTATGATACCAAAGGCAGCCGAGCCGCTCCAACCGGCCCAGCGGGAGGAATCCGGAGCAGGAAGATGATAAAATGCCGCCATCGAGGAGAGCGCCATGACTATCCGCCGCTGCCTTCGCCCGGCCATCATCCCATGCACCTGCCTGATCGCGGCCGTCGCCGCGGCCGGGGCCATGCTTCCCCGGCCCGGGCCGGCCGGCGCGCCGTCTCTTTTAAAGGTCGAAGCCGAGGGCGCCGGTTACCGGATAGCGATCGCCGGCACGCCCTGGGCGGACCTCTCCATCCCGACGCTGGCCGGACGGGTGCCGGACCGCATCGTCGTCGGGAACCTCGACGGCGAGACCGTCCGCGTCTCGGCGAGCTGGGCCGTCGCTCTGGAGACGCCCCAGGATGAGCTCTCGATAGCCTTCCGCTGGCGCCTCAAGCCGGACTTCTGGTGGGCGCCTCATCTGGCGCCGGAGCCGGGCTTTGTCGTCGCCCAACACGTCTTCCGTTCGCCGGCGCTGATCACCGCCCTGGGCGGGACATCGTTGGCCATCGTCCCCGACCTCGATCTTGTCGGACGGACGGACGGGAACCCCTGGTTCCTGGACTACGACGCACCCGCGGGGGAAGCGCGTCTGGGCATGACCTTGACCGACATCCCGATTCATGTCTTGTACAAAAAGAGGCCGGGCCAGAAATTCGGTCCGGGCACCGTCGAGATCGCCTTTTTCGTGCTGGCTTCGCTTGGGATCTCGCCGACGGCCGATCCCTGGCGTCGCGCGGCTGATTTCCTGTGGACGCGGTGGGGCCGGCCTCTTCTCGAATCCGGGGAACCGATCCGGGCTCCGCTGGATCGCTATGTGGAGCGGACTTACGCCTGGGCTTTCGGATCATGGGGCCCGGCCGTATGGCAGGAATTCGAGCTTGGCGGCCGCAAGGTCGGAGCGCCCCAGTTCATCGTCAACGTCTCGCAGTCGCCGAATTCCTCCGAGCCTTGGTACCAGCGCGAATTTCTCTCCATCTGGAACCAGGCTTGGTTCTCGTCGCTTCGGAGCGCCTCGGGCCTCTACCGATTCGGGCGCCGAACCGGGAACGGCGAGTATCTGCGGAAAGCCCGCCTGGCTAAGGAGCTGGCGCTCGCCGCACCCCAGACGGACGGCTTGTTCCCTTCGGTGATCCGCACCGACAACATCGAAGTCGAGGCGGGCGGAAAGAAAGTCCTCCGCCCCCAGGGCTGGGATAAGGCCTATTGGACCAATTCCGACCGCCGGCCGGCCGAGCACGGCATCACGGCGGACTGGATCCACATCCTCGATGCCAGCTGGACGGCCTCCCAGATGCTACGCTGGTACAAGGAGCTCGAGCCTGACCCGCGGCTGTTAGAGTACGCCCAGACCTATGCCCAGGCCCTGCTGAAGCTCCAAGACGCGGACGGGTTCTTCCCCGGCTGGGTCGATCCGCGGACCAAGACCGCCGGGCAGGTCATGAACCGGACCCCGGAGACAAGCCAGAGCGCCTCCTTCCTCCTCGAACTGGCCGCGATCACGGGCCAAAAAAAGTACCGGGCCGCCGGCCTCAAAGCCCTGGACGCCGTCATCCGCGAGATCGTCCCGGCCGGACGCTGGGAGGACTTCGAGACCTATTGGTCCTGCTGCTCCTGGGGGCGGGACACCCAGCTTGGCCGCAAGATCGAGCGCAACGCCCTCTACAAACAAAACACTCTTTCCATGTACTGGACCGCCGAGGCCCTGTTGGCCGCCTATCGCGCGACCGGCCGGGACGAGTATCTGGCCTGGGGGCGAAGGACGCTGGACGAGCTGTCCATGGCCCAGCAGGTCTGGCAGCCGCCCTTCATCCATGTCCCGGCCCTGGGCGGCTTCGGAGTCATGAACGCTGACGGCGAATGGAACGACTCGCGCGAAACGCTGTTCGCGGAGCTGTTCCTGGACTACTACCGCGCGGTCGGGGAGCCGGCCTACTTCGAGCGCGGCATCGCCGCCCTGCGGGCCGGATTCATCATGATGTACGCGCCGGAAAATCCCGAGGTCAAGGCGATGTGGGAGAAAGTCTATCCCTGGTTCGGACCGGCCGACTACGGCTTCACCATGGAGAACTACGGCCACGGCGGCAAGACCAGCCCGGCCGGTGAAGGCATGGGTGTCTTCACCATTTACGACTGGGGGAACGGCGCGGCCGCCGAAGCCGCCAACCGGATCATCGATCACTACGGCCAGGTCTATGTGGACCGGGCCCGGAAGATGGCCTTCGGGATCGACGCGGTTGAAGTCCGGCCGGAAAAGAAAGGCGGCTGGACGCTGGTCGACACGACCGGAGCCGGGCGGCGGGTCCGGGTCGTCTTCGACAAGGGCGCGCCGCGCGAAGTCGATCTCGCGATCCCGGCTTTCGTGAAATAGCTAGCTCTAGAAGCCCATGTGCTCAGTGCGGCGGATGATCTCGTTCTGCAGGTCGACCGAGCAGTCCAGGAAGTAGTCGCTGTAGCCCGCGACGCGGACGATCAGGTCGCGGAACTTCTCGGGATGCTTCTGGGCCTCGCGCAGGGTCTCGGCGGTGACCACGTTGAACTGGATGTGGTGCCCGTCCATCTTGAAATAGGTCCGGACGAGGTGACCGACGTTTCGGAGGCCCTCCTCGTCGGCTAAAAGCTGGGGCGTGAACTTCATATTGAGCAGCGTGCCGCCGGTGCGGACATGGTCGATCTTGGCCGCCGACTTGAGGACCGCGGTGGGACCCTTGTGGTCCGAGCCCTGGACCGGCGAGATGCCTTCGCTCAAAGTCTCGCCCGCCTTGCGGCCGTCGGGAGTGGCGCCGGTGACCTTGCCGAAATAGACGTGGACGGTCGTCGGTAAAAGATTGACCCGATATTTCCCGCCGCGCACGGTGGGCCGGCCGTCGATGGCCGAGAAATAGGCTTCGAAGACGGCCTTGGCGATGTTGTCCGCCGCGTCGTCGTCGTTGCCGAACTTGGGCGACTTGAGGAGCAGAGTCTGCCGCAGGTCCTCCCGGCCGGCGAAGTTCGCCGCCAGCGCCTCGCCGAGCTTCTTCATGGACAGCGTCTTGCGCTCGAAAACGTGAGTTTTGACCGCGGCCAGGATGTCGGTGATCGAGCCCAGCCCGACGCCCTGGATGTAATTGCTGTTGTAGCGGGCTCCGCCGGCGTGGTAGTCCCGGCCATTGGCGACACAGTCGTCAATCAGGATCGACAGGAACGGAGCGGGCAGGACCATGGCAAAAAGCCGTTCGATGATTGCGTTGCCCGCGATCTTGACGTCGATGAAATGGCGAAGCTGAATCTCGAAAGCGGCGAACAGCTCCTCATAGGTCTTGAACTTGGCCGGGTCGCCGGTCTTGGGGCCGAGCTGTTGCTTGGTCCTCGGGTCGTACCCATCGTTAAGGGTCAGCTCGAAGACCTTGGGGATGTTGAAGTACCCGGTTAACGTGTAGTTTTCCTTGCCGAAGGCCCCGGCCTCAACACAGCCGCTGGCCCCGCCGTCACGGGCGTCGGGGAAGGACTTGCCCTGACGGACCAGCTCCTTGACGATGGCGTCGGTGTTGAAGATCGAGGGTTGGCCGAAGCCGGTCTTGACGATCTTGAGGGCCCGCCAGAGGAAGCTGTCGGGGCCTTTGGCCGAGATTTGGACCATGGAGCTGGGCTGGAGGATGCGCATTTCTTCGATGACGTCGAGGAGAAGGTAGGACAGATCGTTGACCGCATCCGACCCGTCGGCCTTTAAGCCGCCGACGTTGATCAGGGCGAAATCGGTGTAAGTGCCGCTCTCCTCGGCCGTGACGCCGACCTTGGGCGGGGCGGGCTGGTTGTTGAATTTGACCCAGAAGCACTGCAGCAGCTCGGCCGCCGACTCGCGGCTCAACGAGCCGTCGTCGAGCCCCTGCTTGTAGAAGGGCCAGAGGTGCTGGTCGAGGCGGCCGGGGTTGAAGGAATCCCAGGTGTTGTATTCGGTGATGACGCCGAGGTGGACGAACCAGTACGCCTGCAGGGCCTCATGGAAATTTCGCGGGGCGTGGGCGGGGACCCAGTCGCAGACCTCGGCGATCTTGAGGAATTCCTTCTTGCGCTCGGGGCTCTTCTCCTTGGCCGCCAGATCGCGGGCTTTGTCGGCGTGGCGGCGGGCGAACAGGATGACGGCCTCGGCCGCGATCCGCATGGCTTTGAGCTCCCCGCGTTTGTCCAGGGCCTCGGGATCGTTCAGGAAATCCAGCCGGCCGATCGCGGCCTCGATGTCGGCGATGAAGTCGAGCATGCCCTTGCGGTAGATCTTGTCGTCGAGGACGGTATGCCCGGGGGCCCGCTGCTCCATGAACTCGGTGAACACGCCGGCGCCGTAGGCCGCCTTCCACTCGGCCGGCAGCTCCTCCATCATCCGGTCCCGGATGGAGCGGCCGCGCCAGAAGGGAATGATCTCCTTCTCGTAAAGGGCGATGGTCCGGGCGTCGCATTTGAACGAAGTCATCGGCCGCGAGTCGAGGATGCGGAGGTCCTGGACGCTGTGGCAGGTGACTTCGGGATAGGTCGGAGTGGCCTTGGGGGCATGGCCCCGCTCACCGACGATGAGCTCGCCGGGGTTGAAGACGATCGTCTTGTGGGCCAGGATGTGTTTGAAGGCCAGGGCGTGCTGGACGGCCGGCGAGACGCGGCCGGCCTCCGGGCTCTTGGTGAACTCCGTGATCAGCTTGGCCCGCTCGCCGGAAATCGACGGAACGGCCCTCAGGCTCTGGTCGCGGAGCTTTTTAACGCGGGCGGTCATCATGATCAGCCTCCGATGGTGACGGTGAAACCGGCGTCGGCGAAGGCCCGCCGGACGGCCCCCATCCGCTCGTCGGACGGCGGGGCGAAAAGGCGGAAGCAGTTTTCCTGCCCCAAGCTGCGGTATTTTTCCTGGCCGCCCTTGTGGTAGGCCAGAAGATCGATGCGGCGCACGGCCGGGAGGGGCCGGAGAAATTCGATCGCGGCCCGGATGTTGGCGTCGTCGTCGTTGGCCCCGGCGGCCAAGGGGATTCGGACATGGACGGGCTTGCCCAGCCCGGCCAGGTTGCATAGATTTTCCAGGATCAACCGGTTGGAAGCGCCGGTAAACTCCCGGTGACGGGCGTCGTCCATAAGCTTGAGGTCATAAAGGATGAGATCCGCTTCGGCGCCCACGCGATCGAGGACGGGCCAGGGCGCCTGCCCCGAGGTGTCGAGAGCGGTATGGAAGCCGCGCACCCGCAGGGCTGCGAGGAGGGCGGCCGCGAATTCCGGTTGAAGAAGCGGCTCACCGCCGGATACGGTGGCTCCCCCGCCGGACTGTTCATAGAACAACCGATCGCGTTCGACCTCGGCCACGAGAGCGTCGACGGACGACTCGCGGCCGACGATCGCCAGCGCCTCGTAGGCGCAGGCTTCGACGCACTTGCCGCAGAGGTCGCACTTGGATCGATCGACGGCCGCCGCACCGCCGTTCGTCCCCTTGGCGATCGCCCGACGGGGACAGGCGGCGATGCAGGCGTGGCAGCGGGTGCAGCGGGTCGAGCGGGCAAGAATTTCGCGGCCGCGGGCGATGCTTTCGGGATTGTGGCACCACAGACAATGGAGCGGGCATCCTTTGAGGAAGACGGTCGTCCGGATGCCGGGGCCGTCATGCAGGGCAAAGCGCTTAACGTCAAAGACCAGGCCCTTGGGCGATTCAGGCCGGTCCATGGTTCGCATTATTGGCATCGATTCGTAGTGAATTGAATAAGTTACAGGGTCAAAGGGCACCCCGATTCGTAATATATCAGATATCAGATGAGCTGGCAACACTCGATAAGAAGCCTTGGATTACTGGAGATCGTGATCCCATACGAGATCTGTCTCGATTGATCCGTGGACGCGGTAAAGAGCGATCGATTTTCTTCCGCTTATAGAGATCAATTCTTGATCGTGAAATACTTCTTGATGATGCCGAAAAAGGACTCCTCGGAGGCACCGGTTCCGGGCGGTGAGTAGATCTTGTTGGCCAGCGAATAAGTGAAGATGCCGGTCAACCCCAGTTCCTTCTCCAAGTCAAAGAGGACGGGAGTCCCGTTCGGGAAGAACGCCTTGCAATCATCGGACTTGATCCTGTTCAGCGTCAGGACATAGTGCGGCGCCGACTGCGGCGACGCGCTGGGCATCTTAACCATCTCGACTTTAAACGAGTCCTTGCCGGTGCATCCCCCGGTCGCGACGCGGACCATCAATTGCCGCGGCCCCAAGAGAGCTTCCAACAGGATCTCTTCCCCGATATGCCGCTGGTCTTGGGGAACAGCGGCAAGAAGGCTCGAGCCGATCAGCATGGCGCCCAGAAAGCCGAACAAGGCGACAAAGCCCGTCCCGACTTTTCCAAATCGTCCGGATGAGATTATTGAGCGGCTTTTCATCTTCTTGGCCTCCCTTGGCGGCTGAATGGTAGCTTCGATTGTGGTTTTAGAATATTCCCCCGGGGCTGAAAACACAAGACTCGACGCACGCCCCGCCGGTCGGGTAAAGTAAAGAAAGGACCATGAAAAGACGGAAGCCTCTTTCCTCCCTTCTCATCAAGCCGGCCGGCCCCGATTGCAACATGGCCTGCGGCTACTGCTTCTACCGGGAGAAGGACGCCCTTTTTCCCGCGGCGGCGCTCCACCGCATGAGTGACGAGGTGTTGGAGGAGACGATCCGCCAGATGCTCGCCCAGACGGTGCCGTCGGTTTCCTTCGGTTGGCAGGGCGGAGAACCCACGCTGATGGGCCTGCCGTTCTTCGAGCGGGCACTCCGCCTGCAGATGAAACACGGCCGGGGCCAATCCGTCGGCAACGGGCTCCAAACCAACGGCCTCCTGCTTGACCGCCGCTGGGCTGATTTCCTGCGCGACTATCAGTTCCTGGTCGGGCTTTCGCTGGACGGGCCGGAGCACATCCATGATCAGGCCCGCCGGCGTGTGGGCGGCCAACCGACCTGGGCCGAAGTCGTCGACCGGACCAAGATGCTATTGGACTCGGGCGTCCAGACCAACGCCTTGAGCGTCGTCAACGCCCACTCGGCCCGTTTCCCCGAAGAAATCTACGACTTCCACAAGGGCCTCGGCCTTGTCCACATGCAGTTCATTCCCTGCATCGAGACCGATCCGGCGGACCCGGGGCGGGCGGCCGATTTTTCGGTCTCGGGAGAGGCCTACGGCGACTTCCTCATCCGGATCTTCGATCTCTGGCGGGGCGACTTCCGGAATGAGGAGCCGACCACGTTCATCCGCACGTTCGATTCGCTCTTCTTTCTATATGTCGACCGCGAGCCCCCCGACTGCGTCCTCCTCCCCGAATGCGGGACCTACCTAGTCGTGGAGCATGACGGCGGAGTCTATGCCTGCGACTTCTTTGTCGAAGAGCGCTGGAAGCTGGGCAGCGTCCTCGAGGGCAAGCTCGTCCACATGCTGAACTCGGCCCGCCAAAAGAGCTTCGGCGCGGCCAAGGCGGCCCTACCCGCCCCCTGCGCGGCCTGCGCATGGAAGAGCCTCTGCCGGGGCGGCTGCCCCAAGGACCGCCTCCGCGATCCGCGCGATCGAGGCCTAAGCCATTTCTGCGCCGGCTATAAAAAGTTCTTCGCCCACGCCGACCCGGTTTTCAAAGGCCTGGCCGCCGAGTGGCGGGAAAAACAGAGGGATTAAGTCCGACGGCCTTGGGATCAGGACCGAATATACCCCTTGCAACCGGCTGCATTCGAGCCTATATTTTCGCCCAGAGAGCCATGCTGAAAATCTCGACCAATCGCGGCCGCTTGACCGCACTGGAGCGGAGCCCCTCATGAGCTACCATGCCCGCTTCCACGAAAAGGCGACCGGCCACGCCGAGGAGCGTCCGCTCCTCCCGATCATCGACGCCCATCTCCACTTCGTCGACTTCATCCAGGAATCCGACGGCCTGAAGAGCCTGCTCCAGGCCATGGACGCCGGCAACATCGCCAAGGCCGTCCTGTTCGGCCTGCCGGTGAAGAAGAAATGGGAGTCCTACGAGTCCCGGCCGCCTCACTATTACTTGGACGACAATTCCCGCTGCTACTATTACCATCGCACCGACGAGATTCTAGCCTCGGCCCTACAAGGCTTGTCGACGGCCGAGCAAGCCCGCTTCGCCCCGCTCATCTGCGGCTTCAACCCGACCGACCGCTACGCCGTCCGCGACGTCGAGCGGATGCTCAAGGCCTACCCCTTCTGGCGCGGCGTGGGCGAGATTCTCTGCCGCCACGACGACCTGACCAACCTGACCAACGAGGAAGTGGCCCGGGCCAACCACCCGGCCTTGTTCGACATCTACGCGCTCTGCGGCGAGCGGAAGCTGCCCGTCCTCCTGCACCAAAACAGCACCTCGGTCAGCATCCACGACGACTACGAGCACCTGCACGAGGTCGAGGAGATCCTGGCCAAGTTCCCCAAAACCACCTTCGTTTGGGCCCACTGCGGCATTTCGCGCCGGGTCTCGCACAAGCAGTACCATCGCATGGTGGAGGCGCTGATCGAGGAGCGCCCCAATCTCTTCGGCGACATCTCCTGGGTCGTCTACGACGACGTGATCTGCACGGACGGGGAGCCCAAAAAGCACTGGCTGGATTTTTTGCTCCGCCACCCGGACCGCTTCTTCATCGGCTCCGACCTGTGCGGGCACTTCGACCACCTGGGCAAGACCCTGTCCCGCTACAACGGGCTGTTCCGCCGGCTCGGCTCGGAGGCGGCCCGGCGGATCGCCTCGGAGAACGCCGAGCGGATGTGGTTCGGAAACCGAGAGGACTCCGGACCGGCCCAGGCTTGACTCCGACCCCCGTTTCGTCCATAACATCGTCTCAAAGGAGCCGCCGATGAGAGAGCATTTCGAGATCCTCATCCTTCTGGGGCGCCCGGCCTCGGGCAAGTCGGAAGTCATCGATTACCTGAAGAAAACCCCGGCCCCGGAGCGCCTGGCGCGCTTTCACGTCGGAAGCCTCGACGAGATCGACGACTTCCCCATGCTCTGGACCTGGTTTGAAGAAGACGCCATCCTGGAAAAGATCTTGCACCAGCCGCGCGTTCATTCCGACTCCGACGGCTATTTCCTCCATCCGTATCAGTGGGACCTGCTCATCGAGCGCATCTCCCTCGAATACCAGAAGAAGCGGCGGGACAAGGACCAGGCCGAGACGAAGACGACCCTGATCGAGTTCAGCCGGGGCACCGAACACGGCGGATACGAATCGGCCTTCCGCCACCTCTCGCCGGCCATCCTCGACCAGGCCGGCATCCTCTACATCGACGTCCCCTACGAGGAATCCCTGCGCAAGAACCGCCGCCGCTTCAACCCCGACCGCCCCGATTCGATCCTGGAGCACGGCCTGCCGGACGCCAAATTGGAGCGCCTGTACAAGGACGTGGATTGGGACCGCTTCAAGGGGACGGATCCCGGATTCATCCATCTTCCCGGCGGCCGGATCCCGTATGCGGTGTTCGACAACATGCCCGAAAAGACCGACCAACCGGAGGTGCTGGGCGCCCACCTGGAGGAGGTGCTGACCATGCTGTGGACCCGCCGGCAGGAGGTGAGATCATGAGCCTGCTTTCGCGCAACCCGCTCGGCCATTCGCGCGCCTTCCGGCGCCGGCGCTTCCTGAACTGGTTCCCGCTGGGCCTGACCTACGCGACCATGTACATGGGCCGCTACAACTTCAACGTCGTCAAAAACGACATCGGGGCCCTGTACCACCTGGACAAGGCCCAGATGGGCTTGATCGCCACCTTCGGCTTCTGGACCTACGGCTTGAGCGTCATGATCAACGGCCCGCTGGCCGACCGCTTCGGCGGGCGCCGGGCGATCCTGATCGGGGCGCTGGGAGCCGGGACGCTCAACCTGGCCGTCGGCCTGATGTTCTTTAACGGCTGGACCGGCCACGTCCTCTGGAACATGAGCTGGCTGTGGAGCCTGAACATGTACTTCCAGAGCTTCGGCGCGCTGTCCGTGGTCAAGGTCAACAGCACCTGGTTCCACGTCCGCGAGCGGGGCATCTTCGGCGGCATCTTCGGCATCATGATCTCGTCCGGCTACTTCCTGGCCACCACCATCGGCTCGGTCCTGTTGGCGACTTTCGCCAACTGGAACGTCATCTGGTTCGTGCCGGCCGCAGCCATGGGCACGATGTTCCTGGTCGATCTCCTGATCGTCCGCAACCGCCCCAGCCACGCCGGGCAGGCCGATTTCGACACCGGCGACGGCTCCAACGCCCACCAGGCCGAGGACAAGCCGCTGGCTTTAAAAGCGCTGTTCGCCAAGGTCTTCCGCAACCCGATCGTCGTTTTCCTGATCGCGGCCGAGTTCTGCACCGGCTTCGTGCGCCAGGGGGTGATGCTCTACTTCACGGAGTATCTGGCCGAAGTCTATCACCTGCCGAAGACGAATGTGCTCTTCTGGTGGACGGGTGTGGCCTTCATGTTGGGCGGGATCTTCGGCGGGCTTCTGTGCGGCTGGATGAGCGACACGCTGTTCCAGTCCCGGCGGCCGCCCGTGGCCTTCGTGTTTTATCTGGTCCAGGTGGTCATGCTCGCGCTGCTCGGGTTCAGCCTGGGCCGCGGCACCTGGCTCGGCCAGCTCTGGGCGGTCGTCCTGCTGGGCCTGACGGCCATGTTTATCTTCGGCGTCCACGGGATGCTTTCGGGCACCGCCTCCATGGACTTCGGCGGCCGCAAGGCGGCGGCCACCGTGGCCGGGGCGCTGGACGGCGTGCAATATATCGGCAGCGGCCTGACCGGGTTCGGGTTGGGCTGGGTGCTGAAGACGTACGGCTGGGACGGGGTCGCTGCCGCCGGACACGCGCCTTCGCATGCCTGGATCTGGGTGGCCTGCATCATCCCCTTCAGCCTGATCGGAGCCTTCATCATGACCCGCATCTGGAAAGCCAAGCCGTCGGCCGCGGCTCACTGACGGCTGCGTTCCTTGACACGGCCCGGCGAGTCCCCTAGAATCGTCTCCCGATTCTCGGAATCGGAACGCCCCCCATGCTGATCAATGTGAACGGCCGGTCAATCGAGATCTTTTCGGGCGCCAAGGTCGGTGACGTCCTGCGCCGATACTCGCGCGCCGAATGGACGCGGGTCCGGCGGGGCGAGACGAAGGTCTGCGACCGGCACGGCCACGAAGTCGGATTGGACGGCGAGCTGATCGGCGGCGAAGAGCTGATCACGAGCGCCCGCGTCCCGGAGGAGCCCCCGTCATGAAGAGACCCCTTTCGCCCGGATCGATGCTGCGCCTGGCCGGCCTGACCCTGCTGGCGGCGTTTATTCTCTCGTCCTGCGCCGGCCTGCCGCCCGCGACAACCGGGTCGACCGCCCCGTCCGGCCCGGCTTCGACGGCGGCGACGACCGAGACCCATATCGTCATTTTCCACTCCAACGACGTTCACGGCCGGATCGACGCCTTCGCCAAGGTCAAGGTCATCCTCGACGCCGAGAAGAAAACCGGCGCCGACGTCTTCTACGTCTCGGCCGGAGACAATTTTACGGGCGACCCGGTCATCGACCGCTTCGACCCGCCCGGCGAGCCGATGCTGGATCTGCTCGGCCGGATGGGGCTCGCGGTCGTGTGCCCCGGCAACCACGAGTTCGATTACGGGCTGGCGACCGTTCGCAAGTTCGCGTCCCGCTTCCCGATGGTCTCGGCCAACATCGAGGCGCCGGTAGGCGTCTTCCCGGAGCTCCGCCCGTGGACGGTGCTGAAGACCCGGAACGGGACCGGGCTCGTCGTCTTCGGCCTGATCCAGATCGAGCCCGGCAACGGCCTGCCCTCGACCCACCCCGACAGGGTCAAGGGGCTGCGCTTCCGCGAGCCGCTGGCCAAGGCCCTGGAGATGAAGAGCCTGCGCGCCAAGGGCCAAGTCCTGATCGCCCTGACCCATATCGGCCATGATCAGGACCTCCTGCTGGCCCGGCAGATGCCGGAACTCGACCTGATCATCGGCGGCCATTCCCACACCCGCGTCGATCCGGCGGTGACCGTCAACGGCGTGCTGATCGCCCAAGCCGGCAGCGGCAACCTCTTCCTGGGCCGGATCGATCTGTGGCTCCGGGACGGACGGGTGGTCGAGAAGCAAGGCCGCTTGATCGACCTGGGCCAAGTGAAGGACGAGGACGCCTCGATCAAGGCCCTGGTCACCGAATACCGCCGCAACCCGGCCATGGCCCGCGTCTTGGCCGAAGCGCCGTTCGAGATCAGCGGCATGAACGCCCTGGGCAGCCTGATGACCGACGCCATCCGCCGGACCCACGGCCTGGATATCGCTTTCCAGAACAACGGCGGCATCCGGGTCGGCCGGCTGCCGAAGGTCATCACCCTACGCGACGCGTACACCCTGGACCCGTTCGGCAACCAGGTCGTCGAGATCGCCATGACCCCGGCCGAGATCAGGAGCCTGATCAAGGCCGCCTTCGAAAAGCGGGGCGACATCGACCTTCAGGTGTCGGGGATCACTTACGTCGTCCGCACGGACGCGACCCCGCGGGTCCGGGAGATCCTGTTGCGCCTTCCGGACGGGACTCCCCTGCCCGAAGACCGGACCTACAAGGTCGGCCTCTCCAGCTACATCGCCAGCTCGACCAGCTTCACCCACCAAGACCCCGGCCGATCCCTGCAAACCACCACGGTCGACGACCTGATCAGCTTCCTGGAGAAGGGCGCGGACCTGGGGCTTTACCGGGATATCATCCGGGCCATCTGGGAGAAGGCGCCGGCGCCTTCCGGAAACTGACCGGGGCGGGAGATCAAAATGGCTCAGCTTTATTTCCGCTACTCGACCATGAATGCGGGCAAGTCCACCGAAATCCTCAAAATCGCCCACAACTACGAGGAGCAGAACAAGCGCGTCCTGCTCTTCACTCCGGCCATCGACGATCGCTTCGGCCGAGGCCAGATCACCTCGCGGATGGGCCTCCAACGCGACGCCCAGATCATCGATGACGGCACCGACATCCTGCGCCTGGCCCGGGAAGTGGGGCCCGATTGTGTGCTGGTCGACGAGGGCCAGTTTCTGAGCCGCGAACAGGTCGTCTCTCTGACCCGGATCGTCGATCAATTGAACATCCCGGTCATCGTCTACGGCCTGAAGAACGATTACCGCAACCATTTTTTCAGCGGCAGCGAAGCGCTCCTCCTGCTGGCCGACAAGATCGAGGAGGTCAAGGCCGTCTGCTGGTACTGCTCCAAGAAGGCGACCATGCTGCTCAAGTTCAAGGACGGCCTTCCGGTCGGCGACGGTCCGCAGATCGAGATCGGCGGCAACGACAAGTACATCTCGGTCTGCCGCAAATGCTACGGGCAGAAGCTCGAGATCAAGTAGGCCGGCCGGGTCCCGCCTTTGACTATCCGCCGGCCCTGTGCTATTTGTCAGGGCGGATGGCCACTCTCCGCATCAACCGCATCGCCCTGATCGTCCTGGACTCCGTCGGCATCGGCGCGCTCCCCGACGCTGCGGACTACGGCGATGCGGGGGCCAACACCCTGGTCCACGTAGCTGAGCGCCGGGGCGGCTTGCGTCTTCCCCATCTCGCCAGTCTCGGCTTGGGGAACATCCTCTCCCTCCCGGGCGTCTCCCCTGCGCCTGCCCCGCTGGCGTCCTGGGGGCGCATGGCCGAGCGGGCCCGCGGCAAGGACACCCTGGCCGGCCACTGGGAGATGATGGGCCTGCCGCTGGACAAGCCGTTCGCCCTGTTCCCCGGCGGGTTTCCGTCCGATCTGCTGGCCGAGTTCAAGCGCCGGACCGGGGCCGCCGGCCTGTTGGGCAACAAGGCCGCTTCGGGCACGGAGATCATCGCCGAGCTGGGGGCGGAGCATGTGCACAGCGGCTTCCCCATCGTCTACACTTCGGCCGACAGCGTTTTTCAGATCGCCGCCCACGAGGACGTTATCCCCCTGCCGGATCTCTACGAGATGTGCCGGCAAACCCGGGATCTCTGCGACGACTGGATGATCGGCCGGGTCATCGCCCGGCCCTTCGTCGGCGCTCCCGGATCGTTCCGCCGCACGGCCAATCGCCGCGACTTCTCCATGTGTCCCCCCGGGGAGACGGCGCTGGACGTCCTGCGGAGAGACGGATGGCCCGTGACGGGGGTCGGCAAGATCGAGAATATCTTCGCCGGGAAGGGCATCGGCCGCTCCCGCCCCAGCCACGACAACGCCGAGGGTATGAGTCTGGTGCGGGAGGAATGGGCGGCCGGCGGGAGGGGGCTCCTCTTCGCCAACCTGGTCGACTTCGACATGCTCTACGGCCACCGCAACGACGCCGAGGGGTACGGAGCGGCCTTGGAGGCCTTCGACCTTGAGCTGGGCGCCTTCCTGCCCCGGCTCGGCCCCGGCGATATGCTGGTCGTCACCGCAGACCACGGCTGCGATCCTGTCTTTCCCGGGACCGACCACACGCGGGAATATGTCCCGCTCCTGGCCTACGCCCCCGGCCTAACGGGGCGGGCCCTCGGCGACCGAAGCTCGTTCGCCGACGTCGGCGCTTCCATCCTGGACGCGTTCGGGTTGAAGCATGAATTTCCCGGACGGAGCTTCCTGGCCGACATGCGCTCCGCCGGACCCGAGGAGGCCCCGTGAATCACTATGAACAGATGATGGAAGCGGCCGACTTCATCAGGACGGCTTGCCCGCTGCCGCCCCGGGTGGGAGTGATCCTGGGTTCGGGACTGGGGGAATTCGCCGATTCGGTTGCCGAGCCGAGTGGGGTCGCCTACTCCGCCATTCCCCATTTCAAAACCGCCGGCGTCGCCGGCCACGCTGGCCGCCTGGTGCTGGGTCGGGTCGGCTCGGTTTCCGTTGCCGTCTTGCAGGGGCGCATCCACTACTATGAGGGACACGAGATCGACGAGGTGGTCTTTCCGGTGCGGGTTCTGGCCGCGCTGGGGGTCCGCAGCCTGCTGCTGACCAACGCCGCCGGGGGCATCAACCGCGACTTCCGGCCCGGAGACTTGATGGTCATCCGCGATCACATCAACCTGACGGGCGTCAACCCGCTGCGCGGGAGGAACGACGATCGCCTGGGGCCGCGCTTCCCCGACATGAGCACCCTCTACGATCCGGCCTTCCAGGAGATCATCGTCGCCGCCCTGCTCGAAATGGGGCACCCGGCCCGCCGCGGCATCTATGCGGGCCTGGCCGGACCCTCCTACGAGACACCGGCCGAGATCCGCATGCTGGCCGCCCTGGGCGCCGACGCCGTGGGCATGTCCACCGTGGCCGAGGCCATCGCCGCCCGCCATATGGGGCTTCGCGTGGCCGGAATTTCCTGCATCACTAACCTGGCCGCCGGCGTTTCGGCCCAGCCGCTCCGCCACTCCGAAGTGACCGAAACCGCCGAGCGCGTCAAGGGCGACTTCATCCGCCTGCTGAACCGAGTCGTGCCCCAGCTCGCCTAAAAACAGGTTCATCTCCCTCTCCGGGAAACATCAGCGGTTCGGGGTGTCGGCCAACGGCGAAACCGCGCGGGTTCCGGCTTTTTACGCCTCTCCGCGAGGGCACCCAACGGGCGCCGAGGGCTGTTTGAGCACGCAACCATCTAACGGAATCGAAACGGAGAGGGTGGTCGCTAAGACCGGGAGATCTCGAATGCGGAGTTCCGAGGCGCCGAGCGGATTGGCGTAAAAAGGAGTGGTGAACCCGCGCCGCCGGGACGACACCTCGAACCGCGTTTCCCGAATCGGGATAAGAACCAAAAAAAATCCCCCGGCCGCGGGGCCGGGGGATTGTTGGTCTCAAGTCCCCGTCAGGGGACGCTCGATCATCCTCAGTTGAACTTGTAGCGGATGCCCAACTGGACCTGCCAGCGGGATCCGAGCTGGCTCAGAGCGTAGCGGCTGGTGCGATTCGTCCAGCCGATCTTCATCTTGCCGGTGGCGGCGTCGATGCCGTAGCTCGTCCAGGGGATGTCGTTCTGGCTGCTGACGTAGTAGTACAAACCCTTGTTGCGGTCGATCAGGTTGATCAGGTTGATGATGTCGACCGTGAGCTGAAGCTGGTTGTCCTTGAGGGCGGGGATCGGGAGATCCTGGGACAGGCGAGCGTCCAGGCTGTGGAGCCAAGGCTCGCGGCTCGAGTTGCGCGGCACGATCTTGCCGCGATAGTCGTTCAGGCCGGGGTCGCCCTTGATGAACGCGTCGAACGTCGCCCAGTTGCCTTCCTGATCGGCCAGGGCCACGCCGCTGCTGTTGGTGAAGATGACTTCGGACAGGCTGGCAGGCACATAGACCAGGTCGTTGCCCGTGGCGCCGTCGCCGTTAGCGTCAAAGTAGTTGTAGGTGGTCGAGTACGGCCGGCCGGAGCGGGCGCCGTAGAACATGCTGAGGCTCGTCGGGGCCTTGGCGAAGAGCTTGATCTGCCAGGAGAAGGCGGCGCCGAAGCGATGGCGCACGTCGTAGTTGGACCAGGTCAGCTCGGGCTGGTTGACGTTGTAGCGGATCGGGTTGTAGACGAAGTTGGACGCGGCCTGGGAGGACGTGCCGGAGTTGACGTCCTTGGCCTGGCCGTAGGTGTAATAGGCGCTCAACCAGGACTTGTCGCTGAAGTTCTTCTGGAGCTGCAGCGAGACGTTGTACTGGTAGCCCTGAGTGCTGTTGGTCAGGTAAATGACGTCGGTGAAGCTGGTCGAGACGTCGCGTTTGTACATGGTGCGGCCGCCCATTCCGGTTTCCCCGGTGGCGCGCAGGTTGAGATTCTGGTAGAGGATCTCACTCAGGTTGCGGGAGTAGACGAACTCCAGGGTCCCGATGATACCGAAGGGCAGTTCGTGGTCGACGGCCAGGTTGGCCCGCATGACCTGGGGATACTTGAAGTCCTTATCGATCAGGTCGATCTCGCTGGTCGTCCCGACGCCCGCGGCGGGCTGGTTCAGGGGGTCCGCTACGAAGGCAAAGGCCGGGTTCTTGATGTCGAGGCGGGTGAACTCCATGCCGGTGTTGGCGAACTGGTTGGAGATCCAGACATAGGGAGTGCGGCCGGAGAAGATGCCGACGCCGCCGCGAACCTGGGTGGACTTGTCGTTGAACATATCCCAGTTGAAGCCGAGGCGGGGCGAGAACATCAGGTTGCCCGTGGCCGCCTGGTCCGTCCGGATGCCGAAGACGGTGTTGACCAGCGGGTTGGCGGCGGGCGTGCTGTTGATGATCGGCACGTCCAAGCGCACGCCGAGGGTCAGGGCCAGGTTAGGCCGAATGGACCACTTGTCGCCGACGTAGCCGCCGAGTTGGGCCACGCTGAACCCGGCCGCCCATTGCTCGGAGGGGTTGGCGGTGTAGAAGTCATGGTAATACCGCGAGGCGATCCCGTTCTCGAAGTTGTTCAGGCTCGAGAACTCCCAATACCCGTAAAGGTTGCGGATATAGAGGTTGCTGAACTTGAAAAACTCGTTGTGGGTGCCGATGGTCAACATGTGGTTGCCCAGCGACCAGGTCAGGTTGTCGGTGATCTCGAGGATGTTCTGGTTCAGAGCGTTGGCGCCCGAGTACTGCTCGGAGCCGGCGGTCAGGCGGTAGCCGCCGTTGACCAGGACGTTGACCTGGGGGAAGAGGTCGGAGCCGATCTCACGCGCGTCGCGAATCGTGGTGTAGTTGACGATCAGCTCGTTGAACAGGTCGCGGCTGAGCGTGCTGTGCAACTGGAGAACCGTCGAGTTGGTCTTGCTTCGGCTGGTGTAGTAGTCGTCGCCGAAGGGGAAAACCGAGCTCGAGGCCTTGGAGGGGTTGAAGACCTGCAAGCCGTTGATGTAGTTGTGGCGCAGGGTCAGCCGGTTCTTGCTGTTGATGTTATAGTCGAGGCGGAAGAAGAGCTTGTCGTTGTCGTTGTTGACCTTGCGGTAGCCGGCCCCGAATCCGCCGGGATCGTAGCCGTACTTGCTCTTCAGGATGTCGACGAAGCGCTGGGCGTCGGCGACGGTGATGTTGGCCCCGCCGAAGTCGTTGGAGGTGCCGCTGTCGTCGATGACGTAGGTCGTAGGGACGTTGCGGCGTCCCATCTCGGCGCTGAGGAAGAAGAACAGCTTGTCCTTGATGATCGGGCCGCCCAGGCGGAGGCCGTACTGCTTTTCGGAGAAGGTGCCGTACTTGGTGTTGTCCGGGCCTTTGCCGACGTAATTCTCGTTGCGGCCGAAGTAATAGGCCGAACCGCTGAACCTGTTGGTGCCGGAGCGGGTGATGGCGTTCAGGCCGGCTCCGGTGAACCCGCCGTAGCGCACGTCATAGGGCGCCAGGACGATCTCGAACTCCTGCACGGCGTCGAGCGAGATCGGGGCGGACAGGCCGGGCGTGCCGCTGCTGCTCAGGCCGAACAGGTCGTTGTTGACGGCGCCGTCGATCTGGATCGAGTTGTACTTATTGCTGCGGCCGGCGGCCGAGACGGCGCCGCTGCCGCGGGGGTCGATCTGGGGGGAGATGCGGGCGAAGTCGTCGAAGCTGCGGCCGATCGAGGGCATGGTCTCGATGACGGTCGTGCTGATGTTCTGCTCGGCGCCCGTGCGCGACTGGCTGATCACCGGGTTGGGGGCGGTGACCGAGACGTCGACGTTGAGCTTCTCCTGAGCCAGGGTGAACTTCAAGCTGCGGCTTTCGCTCAGCTTCAGGATGATGTCCGTCTGCGACTGGGCCGTGAATCCCGGCATGGTCGCGGTGACGGTGTAGGGGCCGCCGACGCGGGCCCCGAGGATGTCGAACCGGCCGTCGAGGCGGGTGGTCGTTTCGAAGGGGGTTCCGGACGGAGTGTGGACGGCCTTAACGGTCGCGCCCGGCAGGGGCTTGCCGTCGGAGTCCAGCACCGTGCCGGTAAGAGCGGCGCTGGTCACGCCCTGGGCCAGGATCAGCCCGGGCAGAAGCAAACAACTAAGGACGATCGCAACAAGAAATTTTTTCATTAAATAATGTCCTCCCATGGCAATAGAGTAGCCTGGATGATATTACAGGCAGGGCTGAAAATCAACTCGGAAGCGAAAATTTCAGGCACATAAATATCCATATATTTACTGGATAATAATATATTCCTAATAACTTTTTTTTATTCTCGCTTTTTGCCTCGCCGCTCCGCATATGCTATTCTGTCGGCATGAAGCGCAAGCCGCTGATCATCGGGGTGGCGGGCGGCACGGCCTCGGGCAAGACGACCATCGCCAATGCCATCATGGAGTCCATCAATCATCCCCAGATGGTCATGATCCAGCACGACGCCTACTACCGCGACGTCAGCCACCTGCCGCTGGCCGAGCGGGCCAAGATCAATTTCGACCACCCCGACGCCTTGGAGACCGACCTGATGGTCCGGCATATCCAGGAGCTCATCGCCGGCCGGGCCATCGAGATGCCGGTCTACGATTTTTCCACCCACACGCGCCTGGCCAAGGGCCTGGTCAAGAAGCCGGCCAAGGTCATCATCATCGAGGGCATCCTGATCTTCTGCGAGCAGGCTTTGCTCGAGCTGATGGACGTCCGGATTTTCGTCGATACGGACAGCGACCTGCGCTTCATCCGCCGGCTGAAGCGCGACCTTCAGGAGCGCCAGCGCAGCCTGGAGTCGGTGATCGGCCAATACCTGGGCACGGTCCGCCCCATGCACATCGCCTTCGTCGAACCGAGCCGCAAGTATGCGGACATCATCATTCCCGAAGGCCACAACCCGGTCTCCACGGCCATGATGGTGACCATGATCCGTCAGCGCCTGCGCGGAGGCAACCGCGAAGAACCCTAAGCCCCGACCGGAGAAGCCCCATGACTGAAAAGCAGTACATCAAAGCCCAGGACCTGCTGGACGATTCCTTCCGGCTCGGCCTCAAAGTCCTGGACAGCGGCTTTCGGCCCGACTTTATCGTCGGCATCTGGCGGGGCGGAACGCCGGTGGGCATCGCCGTGCAGGAGCTGTTCGAGCACTACGGCCTAGCCACCGACCATATCGCCATCCGCACCTCCTCTTACGAGGGCATCGAGCAGCGGGGCAAGACGATCCGGGTTCACGGCCTGAACTACATCGTCGAAAAAGCCGACGCCGCGCACGGCTTGCTGATCGTGGACGACGTCTACGACACCGGCTTGAGCATTCAGGCCGTCATCGACTCCCTGAACCGCCTATCGCGGCGCAACACGCCCCACGACATCCGGGTGGCCACGGTCTTCTACAAGCCCGGCAACAACCGTACCGGGCGGCCGCCCGAGTACTTCGTCCATTCGACCGAGAACTGGCTCGTCTTCCCCCACGAATTGACGGGCCTCACCCCCGAAGAGATCGCCCGCCACAAGCCCGAGATCAACCGCGTCATCCAGGAACGCCGAACCAAATGACCATCAGCCGCGCCTTCATCGAAGCCATTCCCAAGACCGACCTCCATCTGCATCTGGACGGCTCGCTCCGCCTTCCGACCCTGATCGAGCTGGCCCGGGAGCAGGGCGTCAAGCTCCCGGCCTATGACGAGAGGGGCCTGCGCCGTCTGGTTTTCAAGAATAAATACTCCAGCCTGAACGAGTATTTGGAGGGGTTCGCCTATACCACGGCCGTGCTGCAGACGGGGCCGGCCCTGGAGCGGGTGGGCTACGAGCTGGCCCAGGACAACCAAGCCGAAGGGGTCCGCTACATCGAGGTCCGCTTCGCGCCCCAGCTTCACCAAAATCCCCAGATGACCTGCATCGAGGCCATGGCCGCCCTCAACCGGGGCCTGCTGCGGGCCAAGGACGAGTTCAACGCCCGGGCCGAAGTCAGGAGCGGCGCCGAGCCGCCCTTCGAGTACGGCATCATCGCCTGCGCCATGCGCATGTTCGACTACGGATTCTCGCACTACTTCGACACCCTGCTCAACGTCCACGCCCATTCCGACCGCAAGAGCGTGTTCGCCCTGGCCTCGCAGGAGCTGGTCCGGGCGGCAGTGGAGGCCAAGACCAAGTTCAAGCTGCCCATCGTCGGCTTCGATCTGGCCGGGGCCGAGGCCGGCTTCCCGGCC
Organism: Candidatus Aminicenantes bacterium; assembly: GCA_026393855.1. Taxonomy (NCBI): domain Bacteria; phylum Candidatus Aminicenantota; species Candidatus Aminicenantota bacterium. Next base: position 45,935 of record JAPKZJ010000011.1, on the reverse strand, counting down.
GAGGACCACGCCAAGGCCTACGCCCTGGCCCACAAGAACTTCCTGAAGAAGACGGTGCACGCCGGCGAGGCCTACGGGCCGGAGAGCATCTTCCAGGCCATCACCGACCTGCACGCCGACCGCCTCGGCCACGCCGTCTACCTGTTCGACGCCGGGATGATCAAGAGCCGCGAGATCAAGGACAAGAAGGCCTATGTCGCCAATCTGGTCGAGTACATCGCCGATCGGCGCATCACCATCGAAGTCTGCCTGACCTCGAACCTGCAGACCAACCCCGCCATCCGCAGCCTGGCCCAGCACTCGTTCCGGCTCATGCGCAAGGCCAAGCTGTCGGCCACCTTCTGCACCGACAACCGGACCGTATCGCAGACCACGGTCAGCGACGAAATCGAGAAGGCGGTGCGGGCCTTCGGCATCACCCCGCACGAGCTCAAGAACTTCATCATCTACGGGTTCAAGCGCAGCTTCTTCCCCGGGACCTACATCAAGAAAAGGGAATATACGCACCAGATCATCGAGTATTACGAGAAAATCGAAAAGCGCTTCGCGCGGGCGGCCCGCTCGCGCGCCGCAGCCGGCCGCAAGCGCTGACCGCCCGGTTCCCTCAACGGCCATGCCGTCGTCGGGGAAGGGCCCCCGGATTTCCCCCCTCGGGGATCAGACCGATTCCGTCTTCAGGGACGATTCCGACGGCTTGGCGCTGCCCATCTGCCGGCCGTCGTGTTGATGACGGAACAGGATGGCGAACAGAACCGCCACGGTCAGCGAGTACAGGGCGAAGGTGATCCAGATCCCCTTCCAGTTGAACTGGACCGCGAGCGGATCGCCGCTGAGCCTGAAATATTTGTCTATGACGATGCCGCTGATCCGGCCGCCTAAAAAAGCGCCCAGGCCGTTCGTCATCATCATGAACAGACCCTGGGCGCTGGCCCGGATCCTCGGTGCGCTTTGCGTCTCCACGAAGAGCGAGCCCGTGATGTTGAAAAAGTCGAAGGCCATGCCGTAGATGATGCAGGACAAGATGATCATCCAGAGCCGCTGGGCCGGGTCGCCGTAGGCGAACAGGCCGAATCGCAGGACCCAGGCGAACATGCTGAACAGCATCACTCTCTTGATCCCGAACTTCCGGAGAAAGAACGGGATGGCCAGAATGAAGAGAGTCTCGGAGATCTGCGAGATCGACATGATGATGGCCGGAAACTTGACGGCCACCGTATTCTTGAACAGATCGATTTTGGCGAAGTCGTGCAAAAAGGTGTCGCCGTAGGCGTTGGTCAATTGCAGGGCCGCGCCCAGCAGCATGGAGAAGAGGAAGAACAGCGCCATTTTGGTGTTTTTAAATAATCGAAACGCATCCAGCCCCAGCGATTGAGCCAGGGTCTGTTGGTCGCCTTTCCCCAGGGGGTGGCACTTCGGCAGGGTGAAGGCATACACGCCCAGGGCCAACGACGCGGCCGACGCCACATAGAATTGGGCCGGAGATTTTTCCAAGCCCGCCAGGCTGACGATCCACAGGGCGACGATGAATCCGATGGTGCCGAAGACTCGAATCGGCGGATAGGCCTTGATCACGTCCAGGCCCTCCGCCTTCATGGAGGAATAGGCGACCGTGATTGCCAGGGCGATGGTGGGCATGTAGAAGATCATGCTCGCCAGCATCACCCAGAAGAGGGTCGTCGGATTGTCGACCAGCGGCACGCAGAAGAGGATGGCCGCGCCGACGAGGTGAAAGACGCCATAGAGCTTTTCCGCCCGGACCCACTTGTCGGCGATGACGCCGGCGATCGCGGGCATGAACAGCGAGGCGATGCCCATGGTCGAGAAGATGGCGCCGAACTCCGTGCCGGACCAGTGCTTGGTCTGGAACCAATAGGCCCCGATCGTCAGAAGCCAGGTGCCCCAGATGAAGAACTGCAGAAAATTCATGATCACTAGTCTTGTTTTCAGTTTCATGGCGTTTTTCATTCTAACAGATTCAGGCCCCCGGAAAAATCCGTCTCAGACGATGTCGCCGGTGTATTTCCCCAGCCATCGGATCCGCAGCTCACGGTAGATCCTGACCAACCGCTCCATCCGCGAGTCGGTCAGGCCCGTCAGGTCCTGCGCGGCGGCGGCCGCCGGGTCCGCCGGACAAGAGATCGACCTTGAATAGTCAGGGGAAGGCGAGGCCGAGCTTCGCGGCGGCCTTTTTAAGCGGGATGTCCAGCGTCCAAACGGGGATGCCGTCAAGAAGGGCGGCGGCCAGCAGATGGACATCGATGAGACCGAGGCCGATGCCCATAAGCCGGCGGCCTTCGATCAAGCGCATGACTTCGTCCTGGCCGGCGGTCCTTGTCCGGGGCAAATCAAGCAGGCAGCCGAGCGTATCCGTACGAGAGGGAAGGTTCCCGCAGGCAAGCTCGCCGATGATGAAGGGATGACAAACGACGTCCCCGTTTTCCAGGAGGGCGGCCAGCCGCTGATTCCCGAGGCGGAAATGATCGACCCAGACGGATGTGTCGACAAGGACCATCGGTCACCAATTGCTTCTGCGTCGGGGGATCGGCTCGAGGTTCTTGGCCGTCCCTCCGAGCCTGGCCAGTCTTTTGGCGCTCTCCCGGGCGATAAGGTATTCCAAGCCTGTCCTGACCAGGGCCGTCTTCTCTTTAATGCCGGTCAATTCCGAAGCCTTGGCAAGAATCGTGTCGTCGATATTGATTGTCGTCCTCATATGCATAGATATGCCTTTATTATGCATATCTGTCAAGTCCCTTCACCATCGATCTTCATCACTATTAAGGACGTATGGCAGCCGGAGAGATTCTCAGTCCGCCGCCTTTTGCCCGAGTCGTTGGCTTAAGGGAAGGGCAAGACAGCCGGGAAGCTCCCGGATGGCCTCAATAACGAAGGCTGGGGCATGTCCGTCCGGAACGGGCATCCGGCCGGGATTGAGCCAGCAGAAATCCATGCCGGCGTTGCGGGCGGCGGCCATGTCCGAGGTCACGCTGTCGCCGACGAAGAGGACGTCGGCCGCGGCGAGGCCGGTCGTCTCGAGCGCGGGCGCGAAGATCCGCGGGTCGGGCTTGGCGATCCCGACTTCCTCGGAGATGACCACGGCCTTGAAAAACCGGGTGATGGGCGAGGCGGCGAAGCGCCGGCGCTGGACCGAGGCGATGCCGTTGGTGATGAGGGCCAGGGGGTACCTGCGGGCTAAGGATCGCACCGTCGCCAAAGCCCCGGGGAAAAGGGGCGGCTGGCCGGACAAGGCTTCCAGGTAGTAGACGCTGATCCTCTCCAAGGGCAGATCCGCCAGGTCGAGCTCCGCGGCCACGCGGCGGAAGCGCTCGACGCGCAGACGAACCTGATCAGTCTCGCCGCGCTCGAAGGCCCGCCAGACGTCGAGGTTGTGGCGGCGGTAGGCTTCGAGAAAAATGCCGAGCTCGACGCGGATATGGAATTCGCGAAGGCAAGCCTTGAGGGCGGCCCGCTCGGCCCGCGGGTAGTCGAAGAGGGTGTCGTCCGCGTCGAAAAATATGCCCTTGTATTTCGTGCCCATCGTCATCCGTTGTTCCAAGGATGGACGCCGTCTTTATCCACCATGTGCAGAATCATCTTCGTCGCGGCCGCGGGCCCGGGACCGATCCGGATCGCCTCGCCCAAGCGCTCCAGGACTTCCGCCGTGCACTCCGGGCGATCGCTGTGGACGGTGACCAGGCCTTGATCCCGCTCGACCCGGTCGCCAACGCGGGCCCGAAAGACGAAGCCGCTGCCGTAGCCGACCGCATCCTCTTTTCTCCGGCGGCCGGCCCCCGTCTCGATGGCGGCCATGCCGACGAGGAACGAATCGATGGCCTCGATAACGCCCGCGGCCGGGGCCTTGTATTCCGACTGCTGCAGGGCGGCGGGTAAGAGCGAATAATCTTCGCAGACCCTGGGATCGCCTCCCTGGGCGGCGATGAAGCGCCGGAAGACTTCCAGGGCCCGGCCCGAGGCGATGGCCTCCCTGAATAGGTCGCAAGCCTGGGCATAGCTCGTCGCCCGCCCCGCCGCCCGGAGCATGCCGTAGCCGAGGGCGGTGGAGACCTGCATGACGTCTTCGGGGCCCCGGCCTTTCAAGGCCTCGATGGATTCGACGATCTCCAGGCCGTTGCCCACGGCCCAGCCGAGAGGCTGGTCCATGCTGGTGATGAAGCCCAGGGTGGGGCGGCCGGCCTTTTCGCCGATCGAGACCATGGCCCGGCACAGGCGCAGCGCGTCCTGCTCGTCTTTCATGAAAGCGCCGCTGCCGGTCTTCACGTCCAGGACGATGCCGTCGGTCCCCAGGGCCAGCTTCTTGCTCATGATCGACGAGGCGATGAGCGGAATGCTGCCGACGGTGGCCGTGGCGTCGCGCAGGGCATAGATTTTTTTGTCGGCGGGCACGATGGCGTCGGTCTGACCGCAGATAGCCATCCCGCATTCGGCCAGCACACCGCGAAATCGCTCGGGGGTCAGGAAGACGTTCAGTCCCGGGATGGCCTCCAGCTTGTCCAGGGTGCCGCCGGTGTGGCCCAGGCCACGGCCGGACAGCATCGGCACCCGCACCCCGCAGGCGGCGACCAGAGGGGCGACGACGAAGCTGATCTTGTCGCCGACGCCGCCGGTGCTGTGCTTGTCGATCGACTTGCCGGGCACTCCGTCCAAGGAGATGCACTCCCCGGAAGCGAGCATCGTGTCGGTCAGGTCGGCCAGCTCCCTCTCATTCAAGCCGCGCAAGTAGACGGCCATCAGCCAGGCCGCGACCTGGTAGTCCGGGATCTCGCCCCTGGCATAGCCGGAAACCACAAAATCGATTTCGTCCCTGTCTAGCTCCAAGCCATCGCGCTTCTTGGAGATGATCTCGTACATACCGCTTGTCGCCATATCAGCCTCCGCCGGCGGGCGAGAAAAGATCGATATGATCGCCGGCTCCGATTCTCGTCTCCAAGCCTTCCCGGAGGCGGATGTTCTCGCCGTTGACCAGGATGATGGTCCCGGTCAACAGCCCAACATCCCGGTCCAGAAGCTCGTCCAGGAAGCTCCCCCCGGCCGCTTCTTCCGCCCTGCGCAGCAGGTCCAGAATCGGCAAGCCGTCGCCTTCGATTTCCACGGCGGCGGCCCTCACGCGGCGGCGCAGGAGCCCGTAGAACTTGACGGAGATCGTCCCGGCCAAGCTATAGCCCCAGCTCGGCCAGGGTTTGCGGCAACGGTGCACCGTTCTTGTCCCAGCCGCGGACGGCGTAATAATCGTCGAGCATCTCGTCGAGCCGCACCAGGCGGTGGCGCGACGGCCCTGTCGCCAGCTCCTCGTTGAAAAACCGCGGCGGCAGGGTGTCGTCGCCGCGGCCGAATCCGGCCCGATTGTTGAAGAGCCGCTCCAGAGTATAGATGCGGCGGCCGACGGCCATCAGCTCCTCGTCGCTGAAATCCAGGCCGGTGACCGTGCGCAGCATCTCGGTGAAGGTCGAGATCCCTAGGGCGAACTGCAGAAAGCGGCAGAGAACGGTCGAGTCCACCATAGCCGAGATATCTTGGAACAAGGCCACGAGCTCGGCCTTGCCCGCGGTGGAAAAGCGGTCCAGGAAAACAGGGTGGCCGAGGATTTCGGGGGCGATCATATAGGCCCGCATATGGCAGCCGCCCCGATTGGACGTGGCGTAAGACAGGGCCATGCCCTGGACACCGCGCGGATCGTAAGCCGGAATCTCCATCCCTTTGACCTGCATGGCCAGCTCGGGGCGGCCGTATTTAGCCGCCAGCCGCTTCGAGCCCAAAGCCAGCTCGGCGCCGATCCCCCGCCGGTAGACCGTGTCGGTCACCCATTCCCGAAGCTTGCCGGCCTCGCCCCAACGCGGGCCCTCCGGCCAGGCGCCGACGTCGCGAAGCTCCATGGCGCAGCCGAGGGTGCTGCCCATAGTGATGGTGTCAAGCCCCAGCTCGTTGCAGGCGTAGTTGGCCTCGGTAATCGCAGTCAGGTCGCTGATCCCCAAATGGGCGCCGAAGGCCCAGACTGTTTCGTATTCCGGCCCTTCGCCCTGCATATCCCGGGTTTTGGTCGTGCGGCCGCAGCCGATCGGGCACTTATAGCAGGCGCTCTGACGCTGCAGCAGCGTTTCGGCGATCTTCTCGCCGCTCGTGCCTTCGGCGTCGTTGAACACGCCGCGCCGGAAGTTCTCGGTCGGGAACATGCCGTGAGCGTTGATGATGTTGACCAGCACCGACGTGCCCAGAAGCTGCAGCGATTTGCCGGTCACCGGGTTCTTGTCGACGGCCCGGTCGACACGGGCCGCCAGGTCCTTGTAACCGGCCGGGTCGGCAATCTCCACCGACCGGGCGCCCGCGGCGGCGACCGCCTTCAGGTTCTTCGCGCCCATGATGGCGCCCATCCCGCCGCGGCCGGCGGCACGGTCCTTGTCGTTCATGACGGCGGCGAAGAGGAGCCCGTTCTCACCGGCCGGGCCGATGCAGGCCACCGAGGTCCGGGGCGGCGTCTCGGCTTGGATGCCCTTCTGCGTCTTCTGGGTGTCGAGCCCCCAAAACGCCGCGGCGTCGCGGATCTCGACTTCGCCGTCCTGGACGAGAAGATAGACGGGTGCCGCGGCCCGGCCCCGGATGATCAGCCCGTCGACTCCGGCCGCCTTGAGCGCCTGGCCGAAGACGCCGCCGGAGCTGGAGTCGCAGATGGTTCCGGTCAGGGGCGAGCGCGAGACGATCTGGAAGCGGCCCGAGGTCATCATCGTCCCGGTCAAGGGACCGGTCATGAAGATCAGGGCGTTGTCGTCGCCCAAGGGGTCGATCGGATCCGGGAAGAGATCGCCGTACAGCTTGACGCCCAGGCCGCGGCCGCCGAGGTAGCGGCGCCGCATCGCGTCGCCGACGTCGACGGTCTCCCGCGTCCCCCGCCCCAGGTCGATCTTGACGATTTTTCCGATCCAGCCGTGCATCATGTCTTCCCTATTCGTAGAACCGGTTGTACGTCGCGAGGTGCGGGCAGGTCAGGCATTTCTTTTTGTAGTAGGCGTAGACGGCCTTGGGCTGCTTGTCGAGGCTGGCGAAGCGCGATGGGCAGATGTGGCAGGGAATCTCTTCCTCCAGGAAGGCGGCCGGGGCGAACTTGTAGAGCGACAGCCCCTCGACGATCCCAACGCTGGCGCTCAATCCCAGTCGCGAGGCCCCGGCCCGGATCAGCCGCCAGGCCTCTTTGAAGTTGCGGATCCCGCCCGAGGCTTTGACGCCGATATCGGGGCCCACGGTTTGGCGCATGAGCCGGACATGGTCCGGGAAAGCGCCGAAAGGCCCGAATCCGGTCGAGGTCTTGACGAATTTGGCTCCGGCCTCGACGGACAGCTTGCAGCCGGCGACGATCTCCTCGTCCGTCAAGTAGCAGGTCTCAAGGATGACCTTGACCAGCGCCGGCCGGGAGGCTTCGACCACGGCCCGGATGTCGTCGCGGACGAAATCGAGCCTCTTGTCCCGAAGCGCCCCGACGGCGACCACCATGTCCACTTCGTCGGCCCCGTTCGCCACGGCCTCGCCGGCCTCGAAAGCCTTGGCGGAGCTCGTGCCGGCCCCGAGCGGAAAGCCGGCCACAATACAGGTCCGCACGCCGCTTCCGGCGAGGCGCTCCTTGACGAAGCGGGTGTAGGCGCTGTTGACGCAGACGGCATAGAAGCCGAAGGCGCGAGCCTCGTCGCAGAGGTTGGTGATCTTCTTCTCGCCGGAATGAGCCGAGAGCTCGGTATGGTCGATCATTTTGACCAGCGCGTCCCGGCTCAAGTCGATCATCGTCTTATTTTCCGACGGGTCGTTTCCGGCCCCGCGCCCGGGCGGGGGCTCTTTTTTTCAAGCGGAAGAGGAACGGCACGAGCTCGGCGACCGTGGTCGATCGGCCGGCGCCCGAGCGGTCGCACATATGGACGACGACGGTCGGCTCGGCGAACTCGGCGATGACCTGCCGGCAGGCGCCGCAGGGAGGGAGAACCTCCGCGGTGCCGCCGATGACCAGGATTTCTTTGATGATCCTCTCCCCGGCGGCGACCATGGCGAAAATGGCGTTCCTCTCGGCGCAGCAGGTCAGCCCCAGGGAGGCGTTTTCGACGTTGCAGCCGCTATAGATCCCGCCGCCGGAGCCGAGGACGGCCGCGCCGACGGGGAAGAGCGAGTAGGGAGCGTAGGCTTTTTCGCGCGCCTGCCGGGCCGCCGCCAGCAATTCCGCTTTGTGATCGGCCATGTTCCTCCGGCGCCCTGAGAGAGGGCGGTGCGCCGGAATTGTAGATTCGCGGCCGGAATAAAGCAAGGGAAAGAGCTCCCCGCCATCCTTGACATACCCGAGGGCGGAATCTATGCTTGTCCCGCGGCGATGCGGGACTCTGAAGCGTCCCCGGACCCGCCGCCGGACGGATCGAATGGGGGCGGCCGCCAAAAACGGAAGGCAGGCATGAACAAAAGCGGCGAATTCCTGACCGAGGCCCAATTCAAGGCTGAAGTCGATAAATGCGAATTTTGCCGTGAAAAGCCCTGCCGCGAGGCCTGCCCGGCCGACGTCTCTCCGGCCGACTTCATCATGGCGGCAAAAGTCGGCGCTTCCTCCGACTATCGCCGGGCCGCGGCGCTGATCATGGGCGCCAATCCCTTCGGCGGCGTCTGTGGCGCCGCCTGCCCCGAGAAGTACTGCGTCCAGGCCTGCGTTAAAGCAGGCGTGGACTCGCCCGTCCGGATCCCCGCCGTGCAAGCCGAGATCATCCGCCGGGCCAAGAAACTACGGATCATGCCCCGATTCACGGCCGGGCCGGAGACGGGCTTGCGGGCCGCCGTGGTCGGCGCCGGACCGGCCGGGCTCGCCGCGGCGGCGCTGTTGGCGCAGTACGGGCTGGACGTCGAGGTCTTCGAGCGCGGGATCCGCGCCGGAGGCATGGCCAACCTCATTCCCGCCGACCGCCTGCCGCAGGATGTCCTGCGCTCGGATATTCGCTTTCTCTCGGGGCTGGGCCGCATTCGCATCCGCTGCCGCCGAACCGTGGACGAGCCGCAAGCGCTGCTCGGGCAAGGCTTTGCCGCCGTCGTCGTCGCCACCGGGCTGGACCTGCCGTTGCGCCTGGGAATTTCGGGCGAAGAGCGGACGCGGGACTGGATCGGTTTTTTGGCTGAACCAATTTCCCGGTCCATGGTCGGCCGGCATGTTGCCGTCATCGGCGGCGGCGCCGTGGCCGCCGACTGCGCCGAGACGGCCGATCGCCGCGGCGCCTCGGTCGAGATGATCTGTCTGGAGACACCCGGGGAGATGCCCCTGGAACCCCACGAGAGGGCGGGATTGCTTCGGGCCGGCATCCTGATCACCGGCCGCGCGGCCGTAACCGCGATCCGCCCCGCAGGGCGCGGATCATCCGCCCGCATCCAGCCCATGCGCCTGCCCAAGGGTCAGTCATTCAGCCCGGGCCGCATGATCCCCGATTCGAAGCAGCCGGCCTTCTCACGGAGCTACGACGAGATCATCGTCGCCATCGGCGCCCGCTCCCGGCTCGCCGTCACGGAAGTTCCCGGTCTCTACTTCGCCGGAGACATGGCCGAGGGGCCGGGCACGGTCGTCTCCGCCGTAGCTTCGGGCAAGAACGCCGCCCAACGCGCCTTGGACGGCATCGCCCGCAAACGCACCCCCAAACAGACCGCCGGCAAAAGCCGCATCATCATGCCCGGTCGTAACCTGCGGCCCGTGCCCCTCACCGCGGACTTCTTCGGCCGGAAGATCCTTTCGCCCTTCCTCCTTTCGGCCTCCCCCGCCAGCGACGGCCTCGAACAAATGCGCCTGGCCTACAAGGCCGGCTGGGCCGGCGGTGTTTTGAAAACGGCCTTCGACGGCCTGCCGATCCACATCCCGGCCGATTACATGTTCGTCCTCGGCCGCGGCACCTACGGCAACTGCGATAACGTCTCGGGCCACGCCCTGGACCGCGTCTGCCGCGAGATCGAGGCTCTTAACCGCGAGTTTCCCGACCGCCTGACCATCGCCTCGACCGGCGGCCCGGTTACCGGCGCTCCCGAACGTGACCGCGCCGTCTGGCAGGCCAACACCCGGAAGCTCGAAGCGGCCGGGGCCATGGCCATCGAGTACAGCCTGTCCTGCCCCCAGGGCGGGGACGGCACCAAGGGTGACATCGTCTCGCAGGACGCCGATCTGACGGCAAGAATCATCGATTGGGTGCTGTCCGGCGCTTCGCGGCCTGATGTGCCGAAGCTCTTCAAGCTGACCGGCGCCGTGACGGCCATCGCCCCGATCCTGCAGGCCGCCCGCGCCGCCTTGGACCTTCATCCGGGCCACTCGGCCGGAGTGACGCTGGCCAACTCTTTCCCCGGCCTGGCTTTCCGGCCGGGCGCCAAGGAGGAATGGGACGAGGGCATCGTCGTCGGCCTCTCCGGCGAAGGCATCCTGCCCATCAGCAACTTGACTCTGGCCAAGGCAGCCGGCCTCGGCTGCCGCATCTCGGGCAACGGCGGCCCGATGAATTACCGCCAGGCCGCCGATTTCCTGGCCCTCGGGGCCGAGACGGTGCAGTTCTGCACCCTGGCCCTGCATTACGGGGTCGAGATCGTCGAAGAGCTGCACGCCGGGCTGAGCGGGCTGCTGGAGGCACTGGGGCTCGAGTCCGTTGCGGAGCTTATCGGCCGGGCCCTACCGAAGCCCATCCGCGATTTCCCCGACCTCACGGCCGAGAAGCGCATTTCGACCGTGGACCGCCGCCTCTGCGTTCATTGCGGCAACTGCAGCCGCTGCCCCTACCAAGCGATCGAGCTCGATCGCCGCAAAGTCCCCAAAACCGACCCGGCTCGCTGCATCGGCTGCTCGCTTTGCGTCCAGCGCTGCTTCGCCGGGGCGCTGTCGATGCGCGAGCGAAGCCAAGCGGAACGAAAAATCTTAAGAGAGGATTGAATGGCCGATCGCCTGCGGATAATCAACGGGCCTCTCTTCACGGGCGGCAGCGACTTCGCCCTGCTCGACGGTTGCGGCCTGCTCATCGAAAACGGCAGGGTGACCAAAATAGCGCCGGTGAACGAGCTGCCCGCCAAAAACGTGCCCACCATCGACGCCCGGGGCAAGCTGGTCATGCCGGGCCTCATCAACTCCCATATGCATTTCTACAGCACCCTGGTGCGCGGCCTGGGCAAGGCCGCCCCGGCCCACGATTTCGACGGCATACTGCGCAACCTCTGGTGGAGGCTCGACCGCAAGCTGACGCTCGAAGACACCTACACCAGCGCCCTGCTGATGATGCTGGCCGCCGTGCGCAAGGGCACTACGACCCTGATCGATCATCACGCCAGCCCCATGGCGATCCCGGGATCGCTGGAGCGCATCGCCGAAGCCGGGCTGGAAACGGGCCTGCGCATCGGGCTGGCTTATGAGATTTCGGACCGGGACGGCCCGCAAGCCGCCGACGAAGGCCTGGCCGAGAATGCCGCCGCAGTGCGCCTCTGCCGGGAGCGGGGCGGCGAGCACCTGCGAGCGCTGGTCGGCCTGCATGCCTCTTTCACCCTCTCCGACGAGACGCTGACGCGCGCCGCCATTCTGGCCGTCGACTTGGGCGTGGGCTGCCACATCCACTGCGCCGAGGCCGCCGGCGACCAGGACGACTGCCTGGCCAAGCACGGCGTCCGGGTCGTCGAGCGGCTGCAGCGCCATGGCATCCTCGGCTCCAAGACGATCGCGGCCCACGCCGTGCACGTCGATCCAGCCGAGATCGAGACGCTTGCCTCGACGGGCACGATGGTCGTGCATAACCCCCAGTCCAATCTGAACAACGCCGTGGGCATCGCCGACATCACGGCCATGACGGCTGCCGGCGTCCTGGTCGGACTGGGCACGGACGCCATGACCGTGGATATGCTCGAGGAGTTGCGGGTCGCCGTCTGGGCCCAGCATTACGGCCGACGCGATCCGTCGCAGGGCTTCATGGAAGCGACCGGGGCCCTATTTTCGGGCAACCCGGCGATCGCCGAGCGCGTCTGGGGCCTGCCCCTGGGCAAGATCCGCGAGGGCGGCCCGGCCGACGTTATCCTGGTCGATTACGACCCTCCGACCCCGCTCGACGCCGGCTCCATCCTGGGCCATCTCGTTTTCGGCGTGTCGCAAGCGACGGTGGACACCACGATCGTCGCGGGCCGAGTGCTTATGGAAAACAAGGTCTTAAAATTGGGGATCGATGAAGAGCGGGCCGCCGCCCGCGGCCGCGAATTAGCGACAGCCCTTTGGAAGCGTTTTTGAAAAGAGAGTCCCTCCCATGATCGACTATACGGCGATTTTAGATAAGGCCAGGAAAGGCGAACCGGAGCTGACCGCGTTTCTGGTCGATCTGGTTGCCATCCCCTCCCCTTCCGCCCAGGAAGGGCCGGTCACGGCGCGCATCGCCGCCGAGATGTCCCGGCTCGGCTTCGACGAAGCCCGCATCGACGGGCTGGGCAACGTCATCGGCCGCATCGGCAGCGGGCCGCGTGTCGTCGCCTTTGACGCCCATGTGGACACGGTTCTGCCGGGCGACCGGTCGCAGTGGTCGTTCGATCCTTTCGCCGCGCATGTCTCCGAGGGCAAAGTTTGGGGGCGCGGCGCCGCCGACCAAAAGGGCGGCTTGGCCGCCATGGTCCACGCCGGGCGCATCGTCCGCGAGCTGGGCTTGGACCGCGGCCTGACCCTGCTCTTCATCGGCAGCGTCCAGGAAGAGGACTGCGAAGGGATGGCCTGGAAATATCTGGTCGAGGAAGAGCGGATCCGGCCCGAGTTGGTCGTTCTGACCGAGCCGACCAGCCTGAATATCTACCGCGGCCACCGCGGCCGCATGGAGATCGAGATCGGGCTCCGCGGCCGGAGCTGCCACGGCTCGGCGCCCGAGCGCGGCGACAACGCCGCCTACAAGGCCGCACGCCTGGCCCTGGAAATCGAGAAGCTCAACGAGAGGCTGGCTGTCGACGCGTTCCTCGGCAAGGGTACGGTCGCCGTGACCGAGATTGCCTCCGATTCGCCTTCATTTTGCGCCGTACCCGACTCGGCCCGGCTCCACCTCGATCGGCGCCTGACCGCCGGCGAGACCAAGGCCGGCGCCGTCGCCGAAGTGCGCGCGGCGGCCGCCCGGGCCGGCGTTGCCGAAGCCGAGGTGGTTGTTCCCGAGTATCGCGAGCCCTCCCACACCGGGAAGATCGTGCCCTACGAAAAGTATTTCCCCACCTGGACCCTTGAGGAACGCTCGCCTTGGCTCACGGCCGCGGTCTCGGCTTTCGCAGGCCTTTACGGCCGGCCGCCCAAAGTGGACAAGTGGACTTTCAGCACCAACGGCGTCGGCATCACGCCGCCTTACGGCATCCCCTGCCTGGGGCTCGGCCCCGGCAACGAGCCGCAGGCGCATGCCGTCGACGAATTCTGCCCGGTCGAGGATCTGATCCTCGCCGCTGCTTTCTACGCCGCCCTGGCGGCGACCCTGGCGGACAAAGGCTGACCCCCCATCATGACCGAATTCCAATATCGCTGCAGCCGCTGCGGCCGGACCTATGCCCGGGACGAGGTCCGCTATCTCTGCCTCGACTGCGGGCGGGAATACGTGCCGGGGATGCCGCTCTGCGGCGTGCTCGAGGTCGATTTCGATTACGATCGCATTGCCCGGAGCTTCGAGCCTTCGCGGCCCGACTGGGATCTTTTTTCGCCGGTCGAGCGTGAGTACTACCCCGCCTACCCGGCGGGAAACACGCCCTTTGCTCCTGCCCCGCGGCTGGGCGAGCGCCTGGGCTGGACCGATCTTTGGATCAAAAACGACGGCCTCAACCCCAGCGGCTCGCTCAAGGACCGGGCCTCGTTTCTGGTCGTCGCCGAAGCGGCGCGCCTGAACGAGAGCACCGTCGTCTGCGCCTCGACCGGCAACGCCGCGAGCTCCCTGGCCGCGGTCTGCGCCGCCGCGGGTCGCCGAGCGGTCATCTTCGTCCCCCAATCGGCGCCCCGGGCCAAGCTGGTCCAGATGCTCATTTGCGGCGCCCGGGTCCTCCCGGTGCGCGGCAGCTACGACGACGCCTTCCGCCTATCGCTCGAATACACCCGGCTTCGCGGCGGCCTGAACCGCAACACCGCTTATCACCCGTTGACGATCGAAGGCAAGAAGACCGCCGGCCTGGAGATTTTTGCTCAAAACGGGCTTCGGGTCCCTGACGCCATCGTAGTTCCGGTCGGAGACGGCGTCATCATCAGCGGCATTCACAAAGCCTTCCGCGACTTGCGCGCCGCGGGGCTCTGCGACCGCTTGCCGCGCCTCGTCGCCGTGCAAGCCGAGTCATCGGCCGCGATCCACGACTTCATCGTCAACGGGTCTTTCCGGCCCGCCGCGTCCCCCTCGACCATCGCCGATTCGATCTCGGTCTCGGTGCCGAGCAACCCGGACCTTGCGCGCCGCGCCGTACAGGAGAGCGGCGGCTTCTCGCTGACGGTCAGCGACGAACGCATCATGGAGGCGCAGACTCTGCTGGCCGACCACACCGGAATCTTTGCCGAGCCGGCGGCGGCGGCGGCCGCAGCGGCGCTCCTCTCCGACGAAGCCCGGGAACGGCTCGATCCCGCCTGGCAGATTGTTCTGCTCGTCACCGGACACGGCCTGAAGGACATCGAGGCTCCGCTGGCGCGGCTGCGCATCCCCGAGGCGATTCCCGCCGATCTCGCGGCCCTGCCCGAGGAGCCGGCGGAGGCATAGATGAAGACCCTTCTCCGCGGCGGGACGATTTATTCGCGAGGCCAAAAGGCTCCGGGTGACGTCCTGATCGAAGACGGCCTCATCGCCGCCGTCGGCGACTGCCGCGGCCTGGCCGGAGGCGCCCGCGTCGTCGAGGCCGGCGGCTGCCACGTGCTGCCGGGGCTCATCGACCTGCACGTGCACATCGACGACGTCATCGGGCGCTATCGGCTCGCGGACACCTGGGAAAGCGGCAGCCGCACCGCGGCCGCTGCAGGGATCACGACCCTGGGCGGCTTTATCATCCAGAGGCCGGAGGAATCCCTGGCCGCGGCCGTCGAGCGCGCTGCCGGTCGGGCCGCCGGACATTCTTTCTGCGACTATCTCTGGCACCTGACTCCGACCCGCTTCTCGGAAGCCGATTGGACGGAAATCCTCCATCACTTGGAATCGGGCCGGCGCACCTTTAAATTTTACACGACCTACCGCGAGAACGGCCTCTACACGTCATACGCGAGGCTGCAAGAGATTGCCGAGCGTTTGGGGCCGGGCGGCGCGCGCATCCTGGTTCACGCCGAGGATGAGGACGTCCTGATCCGAGCCAAGGCGAAAGTCGCGTCGGGATCGCCTCTTCGCGCCGCGGACCATGCCCGGCTTCGGCCGCCCGAGGCCGAGCTGAAGGCAGTCGAGCGCGTGGCCGAAATCGCGGCCTCGACCGGGGTTTGGTTCCACATCGTGCACGTCTCGACGCCGGAAGCCGCGGAAGCCATCCTTCGCGCCGGGGATCGGATGCGGGCGGGAGCGCGCCTCTCTTGCGAGACGGCCCCCCATTATATATTTCTCGACGACTCCTGGCTTCGGCGCAAGGACGGCCATCGTTGGCTCTGCACGCCGCCGCTTCGCGACCCGGCCCGCGTCGCCCGCCTGCGCGAAATGGCCCATGCGGGGGCCTTCGACACCTACGCCACCGACCACTGCGCATTTTCCGTCGATGATAAAGATCGCGGCCGGGACGACCTGACCGCCGCGCCCATGGGCCTGGCCGGAATCGGCTCCCTGCCGCGACTGGCCTTCGCCCTGGATCAAGAGCGGCCGGAGCGGGCCTTCGCCGAGATGAGCCTGCGCCTGGCTGCGCATCCGGCCCGCCTGGCCGGGCTTGAGGCGCGCAAAGGCGCGCTGGATCCCGGCCTGGACGCGGATGTAGCGGTGTTCGAGTTGACGGACCGAGAGGAACCTCTGTCTTCGGGCAACGCCGGCAGCTCGGAGACCTACCCTGGGTTCAGCAGCCCGCTGCGACTGCGCCATCTCTTCCTGCGAGGCCGGCCGCTGGTGACCGATGGCGAGAGGGCGAGGGCGGAAGCGCCCTCGGGCAGGTGCCTATGGACGAACTGAAAGATAAAGCCTGGAGAAACGACGCCGCGGCCAAGGTGACGGGGCGGACTCGATACACCGACGACCTCAAGCTGCCGGGCATGCTCCACGCCGTTCCGGTCTACGGCGACTTCGTCCACGCCAAGCTGATCGCGGTGGACACCAAAGCCGCGGCCAAATCCAAGGGCGTCGTGCGCGTCCTTACCGCCCGGGACATCCCCGGAAACAACCGGGCCGGCCAGATCTTAAAGGACCTCCATGTCCTGGCCGACGACAAGATCCGCTATCACGGCGACGTGGTCGCCATCGTCGTAGCCGAAACCCGGGCGCAAGCCCTCGCCGCAGCTCGCCTTGTGAAAGTCCAGGCCGAGCCCCTGCCCGAAGTCCTCGACCCCGAAGCGGCTCTGACCCCGGGCGCCCCGCTCGTCCACGAGGAACACGGTACAAACCTCATCCACCGCCATGTCATCCGCCGGGGCGACATCGACGCCGGCTTGGCCGAATCGGCTTTTGTCATCGAGCAAGAATTCCGGACCCCCTTTATCGAGCACGGCTATCTCGAGCCGGAAGCCGCGCTCTGCCGGGTGCGCGACGACGGTGTCGTCGAGGTGCGCGGCAGCATGCAGCATCCGTATTCCACCCGCCGCTTCGTAGCCGATTTGCTCGGCCTGCCCCTGGCCCGGATCGAGGTCGTGGGCACGCCCATGGGCGGCGGCTTCGGCGGCAAGGACGACACGGCGGCGCTCATCTGCGCCCGGACGGCCTTGGCCGCGCAGCTCACGGGGCGGCCGGTCAAGATGACCTACGACCGCGAGTGGTCGATGCGCGAGAGCTATAAGAGGCACCCCTACCTCATGCGCTACCGCATGGGCGTCGGCGCCGACGGGCTCATCCGCGCCGTTCACTGCCGCATGATCGCCGACGGCGGGGCCTATTGCTCCGTCTCGCCCTGGGTGACCTGGCGTTCGACCGTGCAGTGCTGCGGCCCCTACGTTGTCCCCAACGTCGACGGGGAAGTGTCGAGCGTCTATACCAATCACGTCTTCACCGGCGCCATGCGCGGCTTCGGCTCGCCCCAAGTGAATTTCGCCGTGGAACAGCTCGCCGAGATGGCGGCCGAAAAGGCGGGCCTCTCCGGTGTTGAATTCCGCCGGCGCAACATGGTCCGCCAGGGAAGCCCTACGATTACCGGACAGGTCCTCGACGGCCACGCCGTCAGCCTGTCCGAGGTCTTCGATCGCGTCCTGGCCGCAAGCGGCTACGAGGACAAGCTGAAGCGCTCGTCCCGCGGCTGCGGCGAGGACGACTATTACGGCATCGGCCTGGCTATAAGCTACCGCGGCGTCAGCCTCGGCGCCGAAGGCACGGATTTCTGCGCCGCTGTGGTCAGCGTCCAGTTCGACGGGTCGGTCCTGCTCGAGACGGGCATCCACGAGAACGGGCAAGGCGCCGAGAGCGCCATGATCCTGCTTCTGGCCGAGGAACTTGGCCTCGACCGCAGCCGCATCGTTTACCGTCCATCATCGACCTCGTCGGTGCCCGACAGCGGCACCACGGTCGCCTCGCGGGCGACGATTATGGGCGGAGGCGCGGTCAGCCGTGCCGCGGCGACGGTGCGCCTGCAGATGGCCGGGGCCGTCGCCGACGAGCTCGGCTGTAGTCCGGAGACGGTTCGCTTTATCGGCGGCCGCCTGATCGCGCCCGATGGGCGGGACGTCGACTTCGTCGAGGCGGCGCGGCGCCGCTACCGAGATCAGAAATACCCCTACGCCCTCGGCGTCTTCCCCGCGCCGCGAGTGGATTGGGACGAATCCTGCGGCCAAGGGAAGGCCTACTTCACTTGGGTTTACGGCTGCCAGGCGGTGGAGCTCACGGTCGGCCGCCGCACGGGCCGCATCCGCCTGCTCAACGCCTGGGCCGCGCACGACGTCGGCCGGGCCGTCAACCGAGCGGCGCTTCTCGGCCAATTCTACGGCGGCATGGCCATGGGCGCCGGATACGGCCTTTTCGAGACGGTGGCGATGGACGGGGGGAGGTTGCGATCGCTCAACTTCGACACCTACCATATCCCGCGCTCGATTGACCTGCCGGAGATGACCGCCATCATCGTGGAAAACCGCGATCCCCTGTCGCCCTCGGGCGCCAAGAGCATCGGCGAACCGGCCAACGAGCTGATGGCCCCGGCCATCGCCAACGCCTATTATCACGCCACCGGGCGGCGTCGTTTCGAGCTGCCCATCGGCGGTGAGAAATGAAGTCAGCCGCCGCACACGATCTCGTCATCAACGGCCGCAGTCTGCGCGTTTCGGCCCGCGACCGGCGCAAGAGCCTTCTAACCTACCTGCGTGAAGACCTGGACCTGACCGGCGCCAAGCGCGGCTGCGGCATAGGCGCCTGTGGGGCCTGCACCATCCTGGTCGACAACAAGCCGCTGCGCGCCTGCCGCACCCTCGTCGCCGATGTCCTCGGACACGGCCTGACGACCATCGAGGGATTGGCACCGGCGGACGGCGGCCTGCATCCCCTGCAACAGGCCTTTATCGATCACGGCGCCATCCAATGCGGCTTCTGCACGCCGGGCATGGTCCTCACCGCCCACGCCTTCCTGCTGAAGCACCCCGAGCCGAGCCGCGTCGATGTGCGCAAATCGATCTCGGCCAATCTCTGCCGCTGCACCGGCTACCAGCAGATCATCGACGCCATCCTGGCCGCCGCCCCGAGCTACCGGAAATAGGAGTGCCTGCATGAACGAACCGACATTAGACGATAGACTGCGCGAATTGGCCGGGCTGCAGGCCGATCTCGCCAATCGCGACTTTCTGCTGACTTGGGAGCATTCGCTCGAAGAGATCCGCTCGATCTTGCTCACGGCCCAATGCCTGCGGACGCTCCACGAAGCGGGCCGGTCGCTGCGTCTCTTCGACACGGGATTGGCCGTCTCGATCTTCCGCGACCAGTCTACCCGCACCCGCTTCAGCTTCGCTTCGGCCGCCAATGCGCTCGGCCTGACGCTGTCCGACCTGGACGAGGCCAAGTCCCAGATCGCCCACGGCGAGACGACCCGCGAGACGGCCGTCATGATCTCTTTCCTGGCCGAGGCCGTCGGCATCCGCGACGATATCTACCTGGGCGAAGGCCATCGCTATATGCGCGACTTCGCCGCGGCCCTGCAAGAGGGATACGAGCAGGGCGCACTTTCGCGGCGCCCGTCGGTGATCAACCTGCAGTGCGACATCGACCATCCAACCCAGACGCTGGCCGATCTGCTGCATCTCGAACGGCGCTTCGGCGGGCTCGCCGGGCTACGCGGCCGGAAGTTCGTCATTTCCTGGGCCTACTCGCCGAGCTACGGCAAGCCTCTCTCCGTGCCGCAGGGCCTGATCGGCCTCCTCCCCCGCTTGGGGATGGACGTGACGCTGGCCCATCCCGAAGGCTACGACCTGCTGCCCGAGGTGATGGACGAAGCCAAGCGGGGGGCTGCCTCCGCCGGAGGCGCCTTCCGGGTCAGCCACAACATGGCCGAGGCCTTCGACGGCTCCGAGATCGTCTATCCCAAGTCCTGGACGCCGATGCGAATCGCCAAGCGGCGCACCGAGCTGCTGCGAAACACGGACCGGGCGGGACTGCAGGCGCTCGAAAAAGAAGGCCTGGAAGAGAATGCCCGCCATAAAGCGTGGTCCTGCGACGAAGCCCTGATGAAGCGCACGGCCGGCGGATCGGCCCTCTATATGCACTGTCTCCCGGCGGACATCAGCGGCGTGTCCTGCCCGCAGGGGGAAGTGAGCCGGGAGGTCTTCGAGCGCTACCGGCTGGAGACCTACCACGAAGCATCGTGGAAGCCCTTTGTCATCGCCGCCCTGATCTTCCTGACTCGCATGCCGGACCCGCAAGCGTCGCTGCTCCGACTGGCCGACGCGGCGACGCCGCGCATCCGTTGAGGTACCCGATGTCGAAAATCATCAAGCAGATCGACGAGACGGTCCGGCGCAAGACGGCGGCCCGCTGCCGCGAGCGCGGCATCGTCATCCCTTCGTTTGCGGAGCTCCGCAACCCGGAAAAAATACCCGCCTCCATCCGGGCCAAACTGCCCGGCCTGGGCATGAACGAAGTCCATCCGCTCAATCTCTACCGCATCAGTTGGAAGAACGATGTGAAAACGGGGCTTTACGGCCCCGTCAACGCCCTGGAGCTGCCGCCCGCCGTCACCGGAATCAAAGCGCGCGTCGTCGGCCTGGTCGGCAAGCACTTCCCCACCGGGGCTCACAAGGTCGGGGCCGCCTTCGGCTGCCTCGTGCCGCGGCTGGCCTCGGGCGAGTTCGATCCGGAAATCCATAAGGCGGTTTGGCCGTCGACCGGCAACTTCTGCCGCGGCGGCGCCTTCGATTGCGCCCTGCTCGGCTGCCGGGCCGTGGCCATCCTCCCCGAAGAGATGTCCCAAGAGCGCTTCGATTGGCTGCGCGAGATCGGGGCCGAGGTTATCGCGACACCGGGCTGCGAGTCCAACGTCAAGGAGATCTACGACAAGTGCAATGAGCTGGCCGCCGATCCCCTGAACATGATCTTCAACCAGTTCGCCGAATTCGGGAATCCCATCTTCCATTACCAAGTGACCGGCCCCGCGGCCCAGGAGGTCTTTGAGGCCCACCGACCGGAGCGAGGCCGCCTGGCCGCTTTCGTGTCCGCGACCGGCTCGGCCGGAACCATCGCCGTGGGAGACTACCTCAAGACCCTCCATCCCCAATTGCGCGTCGTCGCCACCGAGGCGCGGCAGTGCCCGACGCTGTTCATGAACGGCTTCGGCGGCCATCGCATCGAGGGCATCGGCGACAAGCATGTGCCCTGGGTCCACAACGTCCGCGCTACCGACGCCATAGCCGCGATCGACGACGAAGACTGCATGCGCCTCCTGCGGCTCTTCAATGAAGAGGCCGGCCATCGCTATCTGCAGGGCCTGGGGATGGCGGAGGCCGAATGCCGGAGCCTGTCGCTCCTGGGCATCTCGGGGATCTGCAACACGCTGGCCGCGATCAAAACGGCGGGCTATTTCGAGCTGGGCACGGACGACGTGATCGTCACCATTTTCACCGATTCGGTCGACCTCTATCGCTCACGCCTCGAGGAGCTGCGCCAGAGCCAAGGCGCCTACCGCGAAATAGACGCCGCCCGGGATCACGCCGCGGTGATCGGGCACCAGGGGGCCGACTGGTTCAAGGAACTGAATTATCACGACCGCAAGGCGATCCACAATCTCAAGTATTTCACCTGGGTCGAGCAGCAGGGCAAGGCCATCGAGGATCTGAACGCCCAGTGGCAGCCCGAGTTCTGGCAGGAGATGTTCACGGGCGAGATCGGCGCCTTCGAGAAGCTAATCGCGGACTTCAACCGCGAAGTCGGACTGTAATCGACTTAATATTTCTTCTCTTTACGGACTTCCCGAATCGCGTCGGCAACCTCCTTGTCGACTCCATACTCGGAAAAATGGTCATTGGCGGCAGCCATGCGGGCCTGGTAGCCGTCAGATCGATTGAGCAGGCCCTCTTTCATCGCTGCTGAGATTCCGACTATTTTCCAAGCTGGACCAGCTCGGAAGCAGGTACTTTCTGCGGCCATGTTCATAATACATCGACATCAATACGCCATATAGGACGGCGGTAATTGCAATAAATACCCAAGAAAAGGTCGATTGAGTCCTGCCTCTTATTATGCAATCCACGAACCATATAGCCAAACGATAGGTGATGGCGAAATATAGCCCGGATACTAATGCCAGCACCCGGAATCTGACGAAGTGAGGAGGCGGGACTCTAACGCCCAGTCGCCATAGAAGCCTTAAACCAAGCGGCATATAGACCGACCGCCGCATGCCTGTGGCCGCCAAGAGCTCAAGCGCTTTGTTTTTCCTAACTTCGAATTCGCTCGTGTTCGACATCGGGTCAACCCCCTCTAAAAGCTATTCCCGCCAGCGGATACGGAAAAAACGAGAAGGATTTCTTCTTGAAACGCCCCCCCCAACTATAAACAGAGGCTATCACCGAAATTCTGAAGCTGTCAATACCGATGACTGGGATTGGGTGACAGGTACCCAGCGTCAGCGGCCGGCTTTTTCGATCGCGGCCAAGAAAGCCGCCGGCTTCACGATCCTGGTTTGGCGGAACTTCTTAAGCGTGAGAAGATCCTCATCGCCCGAGACAAGATAATCGGCTTTCCCCGAAACTGCGGTTTCGAGAAGAAAGTCATCGTTGGGATCGCGACAGATCCGGACCCTCTCTCCGCAGGCCACGAGGTCGCCTCGCAAGGCGAATAAGGCGGCGATAACTTCCAGGTCCTTAGGCGTTGTGCCGTAACGCGTCCGGATTTTAGGTCGGCCAAGGACAGCGGCGATCTCATCAATGAGCTCGGTGGAAAAAACGGCCGTGAAGGCGCCCTCACAGAGGCGCCGCCAAAGAACCGCGGCCGGGCCTTTCGGACGGATCAATGCGGAAACGACGACGTTCGTATCGATGACCGCGCGGACTTTCACGCCTTCCGCTTCCGGACGTCCCGCACCGCATCGGCCACGTCTTTATCGACTTCTTCCTCGGAAAAGCGGTCATTGGCGGCCGCCATGCGGGCCAGAAGGGCGTCGAATCGCTTAAGAATGCCCTCTTCATCCGAGCGGAGAAACCGGAGGTACTGCTCGTAGGGGACAAGAACAGCCTCGGGACGGCTGCCGCGAGTGAGCACATAGGGGACATGCTCCTCGGCAACCTCGTCAAAAGTTTTGCGGAATCGTCTCTGAAGGTCCGTGACGCCGATAATCTTGTTCATGGGTTGACTCGCAAGCCTCTAATATACATACTGAAATATATATATAAATACATATAATGTCAAGGTCAACGCACTTCTCCGGCCGCGGCCGAAGAGGCATATCTGCAGACCCGTTTTAAGTTGTGGGTAAAGATGAACTCTGCAAAAAAACGAAGCCCCGTGCAGGCTTTACTGACTGACGGCCGAGACGGCGACCATGAACCGAGCGAGCTTTTGTTCGTCCAGCATCCCGCCTGTGCGGACGCCGGAGCAGAGATCGACCGCGAATGGCCGAACCTCGCGGATCGCTTCGACGACGTTTTCGGGATTCAATCCGCCGGCGAGAAAGACCGGAACCCTCGACTTCTTTACGATCTCAGCGCTTAGGGTCCAGTCGTGTGTCCGCCCCGTGCCGCCCAGTTCTTTAACCGGAAGCAATTGGTTGCCGGAATCGAGGAGGAGCGCGTCGGCTTCGCGAGCCGCTTCGACGGCTTCTTCGACGGACGCCGCATCGATGACGTGGATAACCTGGACGAGCGAGACACCGGGAAGTGCTTTGCGTAGCTTCGCATACGCTCCTGATGGAAGGCGATCGCACATCTGGATCGTATTGACTCCGCAACGCTTTTGTTGGGCGACGATCTCCTTGGGATCGATTCGGCTGGTGAGAAGAAACGTCGCGATCGGAGGCGGCACCGTGGCCGCGATTTCCGCGATCAGCGCCTCAGATATGACGCCAGGGCCGCTGGGCATCTCGGACACTAGGCCCAACGCCGACGCCCCCAGGCGCACGGCCAGGCGCGCTTCCTCAACCGAGCTGATGCAACAGACTTTGACGCGGATCATTCGCTTCTCCTGAGGGAGCCAGGCGGGCGCTTACTTGCGATTCACGGCGAAATCGATCGCTTCCTTGCCCCAGGGAGCCGCGTTCCGAATGGCGGGAACGACGTCCTCGGGCTCGTCGACGAAGGCCCACATCTTGAGATGCCTGGGGTGCATAAAATTCTCGCGGACGGCCTTTCCCAACATCTGGCGCAGTGGCTCGTAATACCCGTTCGTGTTGAGGATGATGATGGGCTTGGTGAACAGGCCCAACCTCTTCAGGGTGATGGCTTCCAGCAATTCCTCGAGCGTCCCGGTCCCCCCAGGCAGGGCCACCAGGCCGTCCACACCCTCCAGGAACTTGGCCTTTCGCTCGTGCATCGTCTCGGTCAGCTCGAGGTCCGAGATCCCTTTGTGGGCCCATTCCACCTCGTTCATGAACTTGGGCATGATGCCCTTGATCCGCCCGCCGCCGGCCAGGATCGTATCGGCGAGCTGGCCCATGAGCCCCTCGGCTCCGCCGCCGCAGACGACGTCGATGTTTTCTTTGAGCAGCTCTTTGGCGAGTCTTTCCGTCGCTTCGAAATAGGACTTGTCGACCGTGGCGCTCGAAGCGCAATAAATGCAGATTTTCATAGGTCCACACTACTACCGACCTCGGACCGAAATCAAGAATGAGAGGATAGCCGCGGGCTGCGCCGCTCGGCCAATCGTCCTTGACATGAATTAAACCGGAATCTATGCTTGTCCGCAGTGGCAGGCAAATTGTTTCTCCTCAACGACCGGGAGCAGATTATCCCCCGGAGCCTCGGGAACGTGCTCCTGGACATACTGCGGGACGACCTCGGACTCACCGGGACAAAGGACGCTTGCCGCGAAGGCGACTGCGGTTCGTGTCTGGTCCTTCTCGGCATCGCGCAGGGTGACGGAATCATCTACCGAACCGTCAACTCCTGCCTTCTCCCCCTGGGCGAGGCGGCGGGACGCCATATCGTGACCATCGAGGGCCTCAATCAGGCCGACTTAAGTCCGGTCCAACAAGCCCTTGTCGACGAGGGCGCGATCCAATGCGGGTTCTGCACGCCCGGACTCGTCGTCGCCCTGACCGGATTCCTTCTCGGCGGCGCGCCCGTGACCGAGGCCGACGGGATCGCCGAGCTGGGCGGCAACATCTGCCGTTGCACGGGTCATGTGGCCATCCGCCGGGCGATCGCCCGCTTGAGCGCGCAATTCCACGACCTCGAACCAGCCGGCGAACCGTCCTCCAAGGAGCGAGTCGCCGCGCTCGTCTCGCGCGGGATTCTGCCGGAGTATTTTCTCGATGCGCCCGTCCGTCTCGGTGTTTTGAATAAATCCGCCGCGGACGAGGCCCCGGCCGAGAAGCAGCGCGGCCACTCCCCTGTTTTAGTCGCGGGCGGTACGGACCTCTATGTGACCCAGGCCGAAAAGCTCCGCGATGAAGATCCGACCTTGCTCTCGCGGCGGGAGGACCTCCAGGGAATCCGCGTCGAAGGAGGCGAGATTCGTATCGGGGCGGCGACGCCCTTGTCCGCGCTCGAGGCGTCCCCGATCATCAAACAGCTATTTCCCGAGCTGGGTCGGCAATTGGCCCGCATCGCCTCGCGGCCCGTCCGCAACCGGGCCACGATCGCCGGCAACATCGTCAACGCCTCGCCGGCGGGCGATTGCTCGGTCATGTTCCTCGCCTTGAATGCAACGCTGGCTCTCGCGCGAGGCAGGAAAAAGAGATCCGTCGCTCTCCGCGATTTTTTCCGCGGCTACAAAGTCCTGGACCTGGCCGCCGACGAGATGATCGCCGAAATTCTCTTCCCGGTCCCCGACGCCGACACCCGGTTCGGTTTCGAGAAGGTCGCCCGCCGGGCGCATCTGGATATCGCCGGCGTCAGCTCGGCGATCCGGCTCCGCGTCCGAGACGGCCGCATCGTCGAGGCGCATGCCGCGGCGGGAGGCGTCGCGCCGGTCCCGCTCTATCTGCGCAACGCCTCCGCGCTGCTTCCAGGCCGGCCGATTTCGTCGGAAACCGCGCGCGCGGCGGCCGCCGCTGCGGCCGGCGAAATCGCGCCGATCAGCGACGTCCGCGGCTCGGCTGATTACAAGCGCGCTCTTCTGCCGCGCCTGATCATGGCCCACTTCCTGGCCCTTTTTCCCGAGAGAATCCGCGAGGAGGATCTCGCGTGAAGCACGACGACGTCCTCTTGCACGTGCGCGGCGCGGCCCGGTATGTCCGCGATATCCGCGTCCCCCAAGGGACGCTCCATGCCGTTCCCGTCCCTTCGCCCCTCGCCCACGGCAAGATCCGGCGGCTCGATGCCGCCGCGGCGGCCGCGCACCCCGGTGTCGTCGCCGTGCTGACGGCCCGCGACGTTCCGGGCGCCAACCAGATCGGCAGCATCATCCAGGACGAGCCCCTGCTGGCCGCGGACGAGGTTGATTTCGTCGGCCAGCCCGTGGCGCTGATCGTCGCGGAGAGCGCTGCCGCCGCCCGCGCCGCCCGGGCCCTGATCAAGCTCGACCTCGAAGCGCTTCCGCCCGAATTCGATCCGCGGCAGGCCTTCGCCCGCGGCGAAATCATCGGCCCGGGCCGGACATTCGCCATGGGCGACGTGGACAGGGCTTGGCCTCTCTGCCGCGTCGTCGTCAGCGGCCGCGCCGATTCCGGCGGCCAGGAGCACATGTACCTGGAGACCCAGACGGCCCTCGCCCTGCCGCGGGACGACGGCGGCCTGAAGGTCTATTCGGCGACCCAGTCCCCTACCGCGGTCCAGCGCGCCATCGCCCGCGTCCTGGGGCTGGCCATGCACCAGGTGGAAGTCGACGTGCCGCGCCTCGGCGGCGGCTTCGGAGGCAAGGAGGATCAGGCCACGGCCTGGGCCGCGCTGGCCGCCCTGGCCGCTTTCCGGCTGGGCCGCCCCGTCAAGCTGACCTTGAGCCGCCAGGAGGACGGGCGTTTCACCGGCAAGCGCCATCCGTATTCCTCGGATTACAAGATCGGGCTGACCGAGCAGGGCGAGATCCTGGCCTATGAGACGACCTTTTATCAGAACGCGGGCGCCAGCGCGGATCTCTCGCCCGCCATCCTGGAGCGGACGCTGTTCCACGCGACCAACAGCTATTTCATCCCGAACGTGCGCGCGACGGCCGCAAGCTGCCGGACGCATCTCCCGCCTTTCACCGCCTTCCGGGGCTTCGGCGGGCCGCAGGCCATGTTCGTCCTGGAGGCGGCCATCACCCACGCGGCCAAGGAGCTCGGCCTTCCCACCGCGGACATCCAGCGCCGGAATCTCCTCCGCCCGAGCGACGAGCTGCCGTACGGCCAGCGGTTCGAAACGGACAGCCCCGTTCGCTGCTGGGACGAGCTCGACAAGCGTCACGACTTCGCCTCATGCCGGGCCCGGGTCGAAGCGTTCAACCGCGATCACGCCCTGACCAAGAAAGGCTTGGCCGTGATGCCGGTCTGCTTCGGCATCTCGTTCACCAACACCATGCTCAACCAGGCCGCCAGCCTGGTCCACGTGTACACCGACGGCAGCGTCGGCGTTTCGACCGCGGCGGTGGAGATGGGCCAGGGCGTCCACCGCAAGATCCGTCGGGTCGCGGCTCACACCTTCGGCATCCATCTTGACCGGGTCCGAATGGAGAGCACCAACACCAGCCGGGTCGCAAACACTTCGCCCACCGCGGCGAGCAGCGGCGCCGACCTGAACGGCGAGGCGACCCGCCTGGCCTGCCGCCAGATCCTGGAGCGCCTGAAGCAGGCGATCGCGGCGGATCGCGGCTGTCCGGTGGAGCACGTCCACGTCGAGCGCGAGGAAGTCGCCTGCGCCCACGAGCGATTGGATATGTCCTGGGAGAGGCTCGTCGCCTGGGCCTACGCCCGCCGCATTCCGTTGTCGGCCTACGCGAGCTACGCGACGCCCGGCATCTATTTCGACAAAACGAAGGAGAAGGGCCGCCCCTTCGCCTACCATGCCGTCGGAACCGCCCTGATCGAGGCGACCGTCGACGGGCTGCGCGGAGTCCCGCGCATCGATTCCGTCAAGATCGTGCACGACGTCGGCCGCAGCCTCGACCCGGCCGTCGACCTCGGACAGATCGAGGGCGCCGTCATGCAGGGGATCGGCTGGATGACGAGCGAGGAGCTCGTCTTTTCGCCCGAGGGGAAGCTTCTGACCGACAGCCTGGCGACGTATAAAGTCCCCGATATCCACGACACTCCCGAAATGACCGTCGCCTTTCTTGACGGCCCCATGCCTCCGGCCGGGATCATGGGATCCAAGACCGTGGGCGAGCCGCCGCTGATGTACGGGATCGGGGCGTATTACGCGATCCTCGAGGCCCTGCGCGCGTTCCGCCCGGAAATGCCCTTGGCCTTCAAGGCCCCCCTGACAGCCGAGAGGACGTTTATGGCTCTTTGGCCGGAGGCATTCGCCGGTGACGGGGATTAAGGAAACCGGTAATTATTCCGTCTTCTCTGAAAACGATAAAATCGTTTTCAAACGGCAAAGGCTGGCATGAGGGGGTGGCAGGACGTGCGGCCCGGCCGTTGGAGGGGGAACCCACAAAAGGTTCCCCCTCCAAAGGATTCAGTTCAGCGGGACGGTCTTCATCATCAGGTTTTCGATGAAGAACTCCATCATCCGGTCGTTGTTGACGGCGGTGTGTCCGCGGTCGGGGCCGACCTGGACTTCGAAGTTCTTGCCGGCCGCCTGCAGGGCGGTGATGAGTTGCATGGCGTTGGTCGGGTGGACGTTGTTGTCCGCCGTGCCGTAGTAGAGCATCAGCCGGCCTTTGAGGTTTTTGGCGTAGGTCATGGCGCTGCCGGCCTCGTAGCCTTCCTTGTTCTCCTGCGGAATCCACATGTATCGCTCGGTGTAGATCGAGTCATACTGGTACCAGGAGGTGACGGAGGACTGGGCGCAGGCGGCGGTGAAGACGTCGGGGTGGCGCAGCAGGCACATGGCCGAGGCGTAGCCGCCGTAGGACGTGCCAAAGACGCCGACCCGGGTCTTGTCGAAGTAGGGCCGGTCGTAGAGGGACTTGACGCCGGCCGCCTGGTCGTCCATCTCCACGACGCCGAGCTTCAGGTAGATCGAGTCCATGGCCTTCTTGCCGCGGCCGGAGGAGCCGCGGAAGTCGAAGGAGGCCACCAGGAAGCCGTACTCGCAGAGCGCGGTCGGAGCCATGTACGACTCGCGGGCGCCGTTCCAGCCGGGTCCGGCGTAGACGCTGACCAGCAGCGGGTACTTTTTGGCCGGGTCGAAGTTGGAGGGAAACTGCAGGACGCCGTAGAGGTCGGTCGTCCCATCGGCGGCCTTGAACTTGAACAGCTCCGCTTTCCGGAAGCCCAGGGCGTCGGTCTTGGAGGTGTCGGTCTTGGCCAGATCGGCCACCAGCTTGCCCTTGGCATCCATCAGCCGGATGATCGGAGCGACGTCGTGGGTCTGGGCCGTGTCGACGAAATACTTTCCGTCCGGCGACAGGGACGCCTGGTGATTGAAGGCCGGATCGGTCAGCCGGACATCCTTCTTGCCGTCCAGGCCGACGCGATGGAGCTGCATCATCATGTGGTTGGCGCCGTCGCGGGCCATGTAGTAGAGCTGGCCGGCGGCCTCATCGACCTTGACGACATTGGCGACTTCAAAGGGGTGGTTCGTCACGGTGGCCAGGAGCTTGCCGCCGACGTCATAGAGGTAGAAGTTACGGAAGCCGCTTCGCTCGGAGATCCAGAGGAACCGCTTGTTGTCCTTGAGCCAGGTCATCGGGGGGCTGTTCTCGACCCAGCCCGTGGGCCATTCCTCGCGCAGGATGACGCGGACCTTCCCGGTGGCGGGATCGGCCGCCGTGAGCTCGAGGATGTTCTGGCGTCGGTTGGTCCGGGTGAACATCAGCTCTTTGCCGTCGGGGGTCCAATTGACCCGATAGATGTAGTGGCCGACCACACCGTCGTCGAAGGGCTTGCCGTCGCGGGCGTCGATCTTGACGGTCGTCTTGGCGGCGACGTCGTAAATATAGATCTCGGCGATCGGGTTGGGCTGGCCGGCCTTGGGATAAGCCTCGATGTCGGCCTTGCTGTAAAGCTTGACCTGATCCATCTGGAGGATGTAATCGGGGACTTTGCTCTCGTCGAATCGGTAAAAGGCGATCTTGGTGGAATCGGGCGACCACCACATGGCCGTCGTCTGGGCCAGTTCTTCGCCGTAGACCCAGCTGGCCGTGGCGTATTTGATGCGAGCCTTCTCGTTGCCCTCGGTGGTGACGGGAATCTCGTTTTTGCCCTCGCCGTCGGCCATCCAGAGGTTGCGGTCCTTGTAGAGGGCCTTCCACTTCTTGTCCGGAGACAGGGCCTCGGCCATCTGGCGGCCGCGCTCCACACCGGCCCGCATCATGGCCCGGTCGGGCGCCTGGCCGGTGGGGGCCGGGGCCTCGGCGGCCTTCTTGGTCGCCAGGTCGAATTTCCAGGTCTTGCCGTCCTTCGGGAAGGTGAAGGACTTGCCGTCCTCGGCCCAGCGGATGCCGCCCATGCCCATCATGCCGGCCCGGGCTCCGCCCGCACCGCCGCCCTGGAGCTCCTTGCTCATCTTGGCGTACTGCTCGTAGCCGGGGTACGTCTTGAGGCGATCCTGGGCGCCGGAAACGCCGGCCAGGAAGGCCATCAGGACGATCAGGATGAATACGGTTCGTTTCTTCATCGGGTCTCCTCTTTTTAGATAATCAGTTCAATCTCGGCGCCGCATCAGCGGGTCGAGAACTTGTGGATCGTTCGGGTGCGGTAGATCTCGCCGGGTCGCAGGATGGTCGAAGGGAAGGCCGGGTGGTTGGGCGAGTCCGGGAAGTGCTGGGTCTCCAGGCAGAAACCCCAATGCTGGCCATAAACCTGCCCGCCCTTGCCGGCGATCGTCCCGTCGAGGAAGTTGCCGGAGTAGAACTGGATGCCCGGCTGGTCGGTCAGGATCTCCATGACCCGCCCGCTTCCGGGCTCGAACACCCGGGCGGCCAAAGCCATCGCCCCGCCCCCGGAATTCAGGACATAGTTGTGATCGTAGCCGCCGGCAACCTGGGCGATGCGGGCGCCGATCGCGGTGGGCTTGCTGAAGGCCATCGGCGTTCCCGCGACCAGGTCGAGCTTGCCGGTCGGAATGAGGCCGGCATCGACAGGTGTGTAACGGTCCGCGGCCAGCAGGAGCTCATGCGCCAGGACGTCGCGTTTGCCGCCCGTAAAATTGAAGTAGCTGTGGGAAGTGAGGTTGACCGGCGTCGCCTTGTCCGTCACGGCTTCGTAGTCGATCCGCAGCTCGTCGTCGTTGGTCAAGAGATAGGCGACGCTGACCTTGAGATTGCCGGGATAACCTTCTTCGCCGTCCTGGCTCAAATAGCCAAGCTTGACGCCGACCCCGTTGGCTTCTTCGAACGGCTCTGCCGTCCAGACAACCTTGTCGAAGCCTTTCAATCCGCCGTGCAGGCTGTTTTCGCCGTTGTTGGCGGCCAGAGTGTAGGTTTTGCCGTCCAGGGTGAAGCGGGCTTTGGCGATCCGGTTGCCGGTGCGGCCGACGATGGCCCCGAAATAGGGAGTGGTTTTGAGGTAACCATCGAGGGATGCATATCCCAGGACGCAGTCGGCGAGAGCGCCGGTCCGATCGGGCAGGTCGAGCGAAACGAGGATGGCACCGTAGGTCATGATCCGGGCCTTGAGGCCATGCCTATTGACCAGAGTGAAAATATCGACGGCCGTGCCGTCGGGCAGGAGTCCGAAGGGGGCTTTGGTGACGCTCATGGTGGGTTGTCCTTTCTCGGCGGCGGGTGCTGGGGCCGGCGCCTCGGTCTTGCGGCATCCGCCGGCGGCGGCCAGGAGGGAGAGGGCGATAAGGGCAAGGGGCAGGGCTTTCTTCATGCGGATCCTCCGGCGGCGGGAGAACGATGTCGGCTCATGGGAAATAAAGCCAAAAAATAACAGAAATCGGGGGGAAAGACAAATCCGGACACCGCCCGGGAACTTCCGCCTCGGGGCTTCCGTATATTACAGGCGAGACCTATTTGTCTCATGGAGGATACGATGATCAAGCAAGCCCGATGGATTTTCGCCCTACTCGCTGTTTTGGCCCTTTCGACCGCTCTTACCGCCCAGGTCGCTTCCCAGCCCGCCCAAGCTGTCCCGGCCAAGCCCGAGGATACGCTGAAGCTCTACGCCGAGATCGCCGGCGAATACACTTTCGACTTGGGCGGACAGACCCAGGTCATCACGTTCGCCATCAAGGACGGCGCTCTCTATGGCGCGCCGGCCGGCGAATCCCAGGAGCTTCTGGTGCCGGTCAAGGACAAGCCCCTCAACTTCGGGGTCACGGTCTCGAGCAACGGCAACTCTTTCCAGCTCGAGTTCGTCCGCAACGACAAGGGCGTCATCTTCAAGTGCGTCCTGAACGGCGACGGAATGACGATCGAAGGATTGAAGACGATCAAGTAAGGGTCTGGCTCAAGGCCCCCGTGGCCGGGTCTTTGAAGATCCGCTTGGTCTGGCCGTCCGGCATCTTCTCGGTTTTGATCAGCACGAGTCCGCCGGAAGCGCTCGCCTTCGTCCCGATCGCGCCGGCGCCTGCTCCGACGGCATCCGCCGCCCACCGTTCCAGCCGGACCGGTTGCCAGCATTTGGATTTGGCCGAGGCATAGCAGGCATCGATGATGGCGTTGACGACATAGCCGTCCAGGAACGTCTCGCGCGGCGCCCGCCCCTCGTCCAGGGCGTCGAACATGTCCCGAAACATATGGACGTAGCCAAGGGCGTGGACCTCGTCCCCGACCGGAAAGAGCCAGCCTTTGTCCCCCTCGGCCTTTTCGGCCACATAGCCCCCCTGCCCGACCGCGGTGAACATCTCGAACCCGGTCCGCAGAAAGTGATCCAGCCGGATCGTCCCTTCCGTCCCCGCCACCTCGTCGCGCAGGTCCATCCCGCCGCGAAAGGTCCAATTGACCTCGACTTGGCCCAAGGCGCCGCCTTCGAAGCGGATGAGCGCCAGGCTGGAGTCTTCGGCGTCGATCGGATGGACGAGCGTGTCCGCCGTGGCCAGCACCTCAACCGGGCGCAGGCCCTTGCCGGCAAAGCTGCGGATGATCTCGATGCAGTGACAGCCCATGTCGACCAGGGCCCCACCGCCGGCGATGGCCTTGTCCCAGAACCAGGCGCTGTGCGGGCCGGGGTGGGTCTCGCGCGAGCGGACCCACAGAATGCGTCCGAGCGCGCCGGCCCGGACGGCGTCCAAGGCCTTGAGCGTCTTGGGGGCATAAACGAGGTCCTCGAGGTATCCGGCGAAAATACCGGCCTTCTCGACGGCCTCGAGCATCTCCAGGGCTTCGGCCGCGGTGCGGCCCAGCGGCTTGGTGCAGAAGACGGGCTTGCCCGCCCGGGCCGCCAACAGAACGGCCTCCTTGTGCAGATTGTTGGGGACGCCGACGATCACGGCGTCGGTGGTCGGGTCCTCGACCGCCGTCTTCATGTTCGATGTCGAGCGGGGGATGTCCCACTTGCGGGCGAAGGCAAGGGCCTCCTCCTCGGTCTGTGCGCAGACGGTCCCGACCCGGTCGCGGCCGCGGCCGCCGTGCAGGGTCATAGTGTAGAACGTGCCGATCAAGCCGGCGCCCAAGAGGGTGACATTATGGGTCTTGTTCATGGCGGATTCATCCTAAAACGCGGCGGTGCCGATTGCAAGTATAAGGAGCAGGCGGATGCCGCGGACCCCTTGACCCGGGGGCGAAGCCGAATAAACTAAAGAGCGTTCCCCCGTCGAGAGCACCCCGTCGGCCGGAGCGACGCCGAGCCGACCAAATTGATTCCAGGAGGCCTGTGATGAATACGCATAACAACCGCCCCTTCGACGGA
Source organism: Candidatus Aminicenantes bacterium (assembly GCA_026393855.1). NCBI lineage: Bacteria > Candidatus Aminicenantota > Candidatus Aminicenantota bacterium. The sequence goes on along the minus strand of JAPKZJ010000011.1, from coordinate 12,377 downwards.
CGATGCGCCGGAAGGATCCGGGTTCCGCGGATCGGTTGGATGGTTTTGATCATCGGCGGGTTGGGGCTCGCCCTCATCCCAGCCGTTTCGGCCGGCTGGAGCGCCCAGGCGCAACCGGCCGCGGCTCCCGCCAAGCCGGATTATAGATCTCTCTTCCTGGCCGTGGGGTTCTCCCCCGCCTCGCCCGCGTTCTCCTACTTCTCGGTGGATTCGCTCGGCGGCGGCAAGCTAGCCTGGAATCCCGTCCTCGACGAGGCGCCGGCGGATTCGCCGCTGCGGCTCAAAGGGGAAGGCGAGGGCGTGTTCGTCTATGCGCCGGCCGAAAAGGGAGCCAGGCCGGCCTGGACGGTCAGCGTCACCGGCAAGAAGCTTGTTCTCCGCTCGACTTACGTCCCGGGACTCGATCCCCGGCCCTTCGTCCTGACTCTCAACCAGAAGTCCAACCACGCCACCCTGCTCGGGCTGATGAAGCCGGGGGAGAGGCGCATGGCTTTGCCCTGCGTCCTGCACCTGCCGGACATGGGCTCGCTGAAGATCAAAGCGAGTGTCCCCGGCCTGGCCTTGGATTACGACGCCCGCCGCTACGTCAAGACGCCGTTCGTGCGCGTGGCCTTTCCCGCCGCCACGGCCGCGGCGCCGCGCCTCGAGTACGAGCTCGAAGTCGCGGCGATCTACCCGGCCCTCCGCGGCCTCGGCGCCGATCCCCGCTATGACGGCTATCGCCGATCCTTCCTCAACCTCTTCCAGGTCAACCCGCGCGTCCAGATGCTGGCCAACAACGCCTCGAGCGACCCGGTTCCGTTTACCCTCTACATGGACGCTCTGATGGCGGAGACGGCCCCCGAGCTGGTCGAAGGCCTGACTTGCCTGGACTTGGTCCGCATGACCCTCGACCGCTATCTCGCCGGAGCCAAGGGCTACGGCCTGGTCGGATACGCCGTCGAGCCGGGCGACGCGGATCTTGTGGCCTGGAAAGCGCCTTGGAACTCGCTCGATACTTACCCCTCGCTGCTCCTAGCGGCCTGCGCCTACGTCTCGGGTTCGCATGATTTGGCCTGGGGGCGAGCTCATTACGAGGGGCTGGCGGCCTGGGCCTCGGCCATGATGGGCTCCGACAAAAACGGGAACGGGCTCATCGAGCACCCCCACACCGGAAACTTCGGCGACCGGGCCACCGCCGACAAACGCCCCTCCAACTGGTGGGATACCATCAATTTCGGCCACGAAGACGCCTATGCCAACGCCCTGGCCTACAAGGCTTGCCTGGATTTCGCCGGGCTGGCCCGCTCGCTCGGCCGTCCGACCGACGCCGACGCCTACGCGGCCAAGGCGGCCAAGCTGAAGGCGGCCTACCAGAAAGCCTTCTACAATCCCGCGAGCGGACTGCTGGCGGGATGGAAGAGCGCCGACGGAAAGCTCCACGACTACGCGTTCACCTTCGTCAACGGCATCGCCGTCGCCTTCGGGCTGGTCGAGGGGCCGGCTGCGAACAGCCTCATGGACAGGCTGCTCCTGAAGATGCGGGAAGTGGGTTTCTCCGGATTTCGCTATGGCCTGCCGGGCAATCTCGTTCCCATCCCGAAGGGAGACTACGTCAACCATAATTGGGCCGGCGCCCGGGAAGTCGGCGAACCGTCGCTCGAAGACGGCAGCGACGCCTTCCAGATCTATGAGAACGGCGGGGTTACGGCCTGCTACGCCTATTTCACCGTCAAGGCGCTCTACAAGCTCGGCCGGGCGGCCGACGCCCGGATGATCTTCCATCCCATGCTGCAATCCTATGCGGCCGGCGATTACCAGGGCTTCTGCGACGACGGAAGGTCCAAGGACTGGCGCGACTGGAAGGGCGGCTGCCACGGCTACGAGGGCCTGCTCTGCGACGGCTTCCTGGCCCTGCTGTGCGTCGCGGACGACCTGGCGGCCAAACCGCCTAGTCCAGCCGGTAAGTAAGAATCTTCCAAGGCGCGGCGGCGATCGCCAGGCGGCCGTCCTTGATGGACGCAGCGCCGATTCGATTTCCGAGCAGGTCGATCGCGGCGGCATTCTTCAAGGGCAGACGGAGTCCCACGCGTGCGGACGAAGCGCGGCCTTCGGTCTCGACGGCACGAAGCTCGTAGCCGCCCGCGGGTATCCGGCGGAATGCGGTGACTTCGAGGCCCTCGCCTTCCACACCCAGAAAGCTCCGCGAGGCCGGCTCTCCGCCGGCTCCCGGCTTCCGCACAACGCAATCCAGGGGCCGGGCCAAGGCGGCCGCGGCGCGTCCCCGCTCGGCGTTGCTCATGGGCCCGCCGTGCGGCCAAAGGCCGTAGCGGTACTCGGCGTAGGCCGGCCAGCCGAACTCGCCGGTGAAATGCGACTCCCACTCGCGCATGGCCAGGTTCGAGATCCGACCGCCCTGCTCCTTCCGGAAATACTGCGTGCCGGCGTGTAGGACGAGCAGGCTCCGATCGCGCCCGACGAGATCGACCCAGGTCAGGGCGTGGAAGGCGAGCTTAGCCGTCTCCTCGGCCCCGAACGGAAAATCGCGCAGAATTTTTTGCACGGGAAAGCCCGGCGCCAACGACATCCAATAGCCTTCTTTGATATCCGGCGGATTGACATCGGACTGGGGCGGAACCTGGGCCAGGACGCGGACCGTGACCTCGACATAAGGGCGGCCGGCGGCCAGGGTGATGCGAGTCTCGAACTTGAGATAAGGCCAGGAATGCTGGGCCCGAACCGTGGCCCACAGGGGCCCTCGGGCCAGCCAATCGATCCGGCCGCTCGAAGCGGCGCTGTCGTATTGCTCCGGCGGGTTCGGCCGGGTCGACAGGCTTTTAGTCGGCTTGCCCGTGAACCGCGGGAACGCGGCGGCCGCGGGATCGAGCGTTTCGCCGCAGCCCGCCTTTCCCTCCAGCCCGGCGATGCCGCCGGTCTTCGCATCGAGACGCACCTTGATGAACTCGTTTTCGAGGACGAGGTTCGCCTCGTCGAAGCGGAGCGAGGCCGGCGTGGGATCCGTCTTTTCACCGGAATACCGGACGGCATAGGAATCGTAGCCGGCCGCCGGAACGTCCCGGGCCAGGAAGACGACTTCGGCCATGTCGAGAAAGCCGTCCGCCCCTTCGTCCGCTTTGGCCACCTGCGAGGGAACGATCCGGCCCGAGCGATCGCTCACCACGATGCTTTTCGTCTTGGCCGGTAAAGGATAAAGCCGCCCCGTCGAGACGAGGTCGGTGCGGGGCCGGGCCTGGGCGTTGAAGACGAGCGCGGTGCCGTCGTTCGGCGCCCCCGTCGGGCTCCCGACCCGGTCGCCCAGAAACGCCAGCGCCGCGTCGAGGACGGCCTGGCCCTGCCGGCGGGCGGCATCGATGTGGTTGTAACCGAGAGCGCCCCAGGTGAAGTTGTGCAGATCCTCGATGCGGTCGAAGGGGGCCATCCGGTCGCCCTGCCAGCGCGAGTATTCGCAGAGGCCGACGTCGTGGCTTTGCGAAGCCAGCAGGTCGCGCCAGGCCTTTTCCATAGCCTCCGCCCGCGACGCATATCCCTGGGCCGCCGCGATCGCGTCGAACGTCTCGGCCGCTAGAAGGAGGGGCTCCACTTTGCGGTCGAGGATGCGGATCTGGTCGCCGCCCAGGCCCCAGGTCAGCGACTTGTCCCAGGCGTCCATGGGCAGGTAGACGGCGTCGGACGCCTTGCGACTGTATTTGTCCAGGTAATCCTTGATGGTCACGAATTCCACTTGTTCGAGGGCCCGGTAGCGCTCGGGCGCGGTGAGATAGGCCGGCGTCTCGGGCGACTCCCAGCCGAACTCCTCCCAGGCGAAGATGAGCGGCTTGCCCAGGGCGGAGAGCTTGCGGAACTCGGGCGAGGCGGCCAGCTTCTTGAGATCCGGCGCGTATCCGAAAAGGGCGTTCTTGGGGACGCACGGAACATCCGTGCCATCGATCCCCCGCCAGCGCAGGACGTTGACGTCCTGCCGGGGACAGCCGGCCCGGCCCCACGTGTCGAGCTGGGCCAGACTGGCATATGGAAACCCAGCCAACGCTACGATCTGCGGGATCTGGGGGTGGGTGAACTCCTCCTCTTCGAGGAACGTGGCCATCTCGTAGCCGAGGGTCCGACGGATGACCTCCCGGCCCATGACGATCTGGCGGATGTTCGATTCACCGCCGATGGTCGTCCCCATCGGCTGACCATAGGTGCCCCCGATCAGCTCGACCTTGCCCGAGGCCAGGTAGGCTTTCAGCCGCTCGGCCACTTCGGGGAACTTCTCGGCCATGAACTCATAGGCGCGGGCATCGAGGTTGATGCAGGTTTTGACGTGCGGCGGCCGGTCGGCCATTTCCATGGCGTCGGTGGCGGACAAGACGCACGACTCGATGCCCAGCTGCCAGCCGATGCCGATGTAGCTCCAGTGATTGCAGATGGTCAGGCACAGGCCGGGCGAGGCCTGGGCCGCGGCTTGGAACGGCCGGGCCAGCGCGGGCCAGGCGGCGAGCACTCCGGCTCCTCCGGCCGTACTCGTGCGCAGGAAATCTCTCCGAGTCATTTTGGGTTTCATCATTGGAGGCTCCCTTGATTCAGCATCGCGACTTCAATCTCATATGCCAAGCCGGGATTTTTTTCAATCTAAAAACTCGGCGGATTCGAGGCCAACCTTTTCCCGTTCCGGTCAGTATGTCATGATAGGCGGGCCCGAGCGGCGGGCTCTATCTCCGCGAGAATATCGGGCGGCCCATCCAAGGAGGCTGAGGTGAATAAATTCAAGGCGCTGATGGCGATCGTTCTTTTGGCCGCGGGCATTCTGCCCGCCCAATTCGGCCGCGTCGAGCCGCCGACGATAATATCCCGCCAGGTCATGGCCGAAATCGTCAACGAATCCTCCGGGGACATGGCCCTGCAGAACGAGATCCTGATCGCCGGCGTCAACGTCAATCGCCGGGCCGAGGAATACGCCAACGGCTACTTCGAGCCGAAGTTCCTGATCGAGAAGCTCCGCGCATACGGCGTCCCGGACGCCCGCATCATCGACCTGCCCGCGGCCCAGGCCAAGCTGTGGGACGCGGTTTCGGCCGAGCTCTGGGTCACCAAGCCGAGCTTGCTCAAGATCGCCGACCTGGACGAAGTCCCGGCCAGCCTCTGCTCCGGGAGCGCGGACGCCGACGTCACGGCCGAGCTCGTCTACGTCGGGCCTGGAAATAAGGAAAAATTCTATGAGGGGAAGGACGTCAAGGGCAAGATCGTCCTGGTCAACGGCTACGCCGGCGGAGCCCGGGCCTTGGCCGTCGATAAATTCGGCGCGGCCGGCCTCGTCGCCTATTCCTCGAGCCACCCGGAATTCGATCCCGACCAGGTTGGGTGGAGCGGCATCGGATCGGGCGACAAGCTGAAGCCGACCTTCGGCATCATGGTCTCGACCCGGCAGGGCAACGACTTCCGCGATCAGCTCGAGCGCGGGGCGAAGATCGAGCTTAGGGCCGTGGTCAAGGCCCAGATGGTCCCCTATAGGGAACAGATGGTCGAGGCCCTGATCAAAGGCACCGATTTAGCCGCCGAGGAGCTCGTCTTCACCGCCCACCTCTATGAAGGCTACGCCAAGCAGGGCGCCAACGACGATATCTCGGGCTGCGTGTCCCTGCTGGAAACGGCCCGGGTTCTGCAGAAGCTCGTCGCCGACGGCAAGATCCCCCCGCTGCGGCGCTCGGTGCGCTTCCTCTTCGTTCCCGAAATCTCGGGGACGATCGATTACCTCAAGAAATTCCCTGAGATCGGCAAACGCTTCTTCGCCAACATCAACGAGGACATGGTCGGCGAGTCGCTGGCCCGCAACCGCAGCTTCTTCTGCGTCGTCCAGACCCCGTGGTCGCTGCCCACCTGGCTTAACGACGTCATTCGCGTCTATGTCGACTGGATGGTCGAGACCCAGCGCTACGACGGCGCCGGGACCCTCTGGCCCGTCTGGTCGCCCACCGGCACCCGCGACCCGTTCCCCGCCGTCATGGACAAACATTCCGGCGGCAGCGACCACATCGTTTTCGTCGACGGCGGCGTCCGCGTCCCGGCGGTCATGTTCATCTGCTGGCCCGACATGTGGTACCACTCCAGCGGCGACACGCCGGATAAGTCCGACTCGACCCAGCTCAAGCGGGTCGTCGTCCTGTCGACGGCCGCGGCCGTCACGCTGGCCGGGGCCGGACCGGCCGAAGCCGAGAAGATCATCGTCGAGGTCGGCGGCAAGGCGCTGGCGCGCCTCGGCCTGGATAAGATCCGAGCCGAGCGCCGCCTCGCCGACGCCCCGCCGGCCGACGTTTTCGCCGCTTATAAGGACGCCCGGAACATCCTGGCCCAAGGCTTCGTCCGCGAGGCGGAGACGCTCGAATCGACGCGTTTCTTTATTAAATCCGATCCGCGGCTAGGGACGCTTCTGAAAAGCCAGCTCAACCTGCTGGAGGCCTGCCGGGCGCCCTTCACGAAAGTCCTCGACGAGGCTTATCAGTCGCGCTGCCGCGCCGATGGAATCAAGCCGCAGGGCGTCGCGGCCACGGCCGACGAAGTCCGGCTGGCCAAGGTCGTCCCGGCGCGGACGGCCAAGATGACGGGCCCGCTCAACCTTGAGGAGTACTATGCCTTGGACCTGGACAAGGACGCGCGGCCGCTCCTGACCAAGCTCAGCGCAACGGAGAGCGAGATCCGCAACTTCGTCGACGGCCGGCGGTCGGTCCTTCAGATCCGGGACGCCGTCGCGGCGGAGGCCGTCTTCAAGAACGTCCCGGCGCCCGTGCTGGTTGACGTTGAGAGCTTCCTGAAGCTGCTGGAGAAGTTTGGCTACGTGACCCTGGGCCAGACAGCAAGCCGGTAGCGGGAGCTTTTTCCGCCCAGGGGGCGGCTGATTGGCTTGCAAATAGTTGAACTATTCGCCATTCTACTTGCGTTTGGTTCAACTGAACGCAACCGCGTTGTCGGCAGCGTTGATTTCCTGCCGGGCCGATGATAACTTGGAGCGGCGATCCCGCTTCCCGGAGGTTGATCATGACCCGCCGCCGCCGTTTATCCGCCATCACTCTTTTCTTCGCGTCCGTCCTATTCGCGTCCGCGTACCCAATCCACGGCGCCGCCCGGGAAGCCCAAGGCCGGCCGAACGGCGGCGTCCCGATCGTTCCGCCCAACGCGCCCGCGCAGATCGATATCCATGACGGCCGCATCGTCGCAATCTACGCCGGGCAGACGATTTTCGAGGGAACGTTCGCGGGTAATCCGGCCAAGCTCCAAACGCGGTCCCGGGTCTTCCGGACGGGCGAGCGGATCGAACAGGTCGTCTACTTGTTCGGCGGCGGCAATCCGCCGCTCAAGCTGGCGGGCCTTATCCAGGGCGGCGCCGAATCATTCGCCTGCGAGGCCGACCGAAGGGACCGCCGCGGCGCCGGCCCTCTCATCGTCCGGCACGTCTCAGGCCGAAGCCGCAGCCTCCTCAACCGGGCCGTATACGACCGCTCTTCCGATTGGGCGCTGTCGGTCGACGCCGGCCCCTCGGCCGCCGTGGCGCCCGAGGGCGATGCGGCGGGTACTTTCCGCCTGACCGCAAGCGGCAACGAGATCATCCTCCGCTTCCGGCCCCGCTTCTACCAAAAGCACCGTGGCCTGGCCTTCTACGAACCCTGGACTTACAAGCCATGGCCGGGCTCCGTGGCCGGCTGGATATCCTGGTTCGCCTTCTACGCCGACATCACCGAGAAGGACGTCGTGGAGACGGCGGCCGTCTTTTCCGAGGCGCTCAAGGCCTACGGCTACGACTACTTCCAGATTGACGACGGCTTCCAGCAGATCCAGGGCGCGCCGGAGAAGTGGCTCAACCCCAACGTTAAGTTCCCCAAGGGCCTCAAGTATCTGGTCGACGTCATCAAGAGCCACGGGCTCATCCCCGGACTCTGGACGGCGGCTTCATGCCTGGATGAGGGCCTTCCGGCCGCCCGCCCCGAGTGGTTCGTCCGCGACGCCGCGGGCAAGCCGGTCACAGGCAATTGGGTCGGCGCCGTCCTGGACGCCTCGATCCAGGCCGCCCTGGACAACATCGTGACCCCGCTCTACAAGGGGCTGATGGCCCAGGGCTGGCGCTACATCAAGCTCGACGCCCTGCGCCACCTGCGCTACGAGGGCTACAATGCCAACCGGGACTACTTCGAGAGGAAGAAGGTCGACCCCGTGGCCGCCTTCCGCCAGTACGTCCAGACCGTCCGCAACACGATCGGGCGGGACACATTCCTTCTGGCCTGCTGGGGCATCCGGCCCGAGCTCATCGGCCTGGCCGACGCCTGCCGGATCGGCGACGACGGCTTCGCCTACGCCGGGCTGTCGCAGTACAACTCCTTCAACAACGTGGTTTGGAGAAACGACCCCGACCACATCGAGCTCGACGCGGACGGATACCGTTCGACCCTGGTCACCACCCTGACCGGCTCACTGATGATGCTGACGGACAAGCCGGCCGTCTATCGCACCGCGGCCATCGAGCCGGCCAAGAGGACGGCCCCGGTGCTCTTCACCCGGCCCGGCCAGATCTTCGACGTCGACCCCTCGCGCTCGGACCAGATCGGCCGTGTGGATTCCGAGGTCAGCGGCTCCGGGCCGCGGCCGTTCGACGCCGGCTATACCCCGGCCTGCTTCCTTTATTCGCTCGAGATCGAGCGGCCGTTCGAGAGCTGGCTCGTCCTCGGCCGCACGGGCGGCGACTTCGCCGAGATCCGGCTGGCCGACCTCGGCCTCGATCCGGCCAGGGAGTATTTCGTCTTCGAATTCTGGTCCAAGCGGCTGCTCGGCAGCTTCACCGGCTCGTTCGCCCCCGGCCCGCTTGATCCGAAGTTCCGCTCCCAGGCCTTTGTCATTCGCGAGCGCCTGCCGCGGCCCCAGCTTCTGGCCACGAGCCGCCACATCACGGGAGGCGGGGTCGATCTGGACGACGTCCGCTGGGACGGCTCGGCCCTGACCGGAAAAAGCCGCGGCGTTAAAGGCGATCCCTACGTCATCTATGTGACGGAGCCGACCGGCTTCGTCCTGGACCGAGCGGATGCCGACGGGGCCAAGGTGGAGAGGACCGAGCGCGAGGGCGGGATCGTCAAGATCACCCTGGCTCCGGCCGCGAACGGCCCCTTTTCCTGGACGACGCGCTTTTCCCCCCGCTGAAACGGCAAGGAGCCACAGATGAAAACCGCCCGTTTCGCTCTCGCCGGAGCGGCCCTCGTCAGCGCCTCCATCCTGCTCGTCGCCGGACAAGCGCCTGCGCCGCAGCCGCGCGTGTCCAGCCCGCTCGAGTTTTCATCGAATTTGCCCGCGCTCGACCGGGCCTTCGCCTGGGCCAAGGCCCAGGCTCTGGACTACGTCTTCACCGGCGATCCGGTCGGCGATTGGTATGAGGCGGCCCTGCCCCGGCGCGAGGCCTTTTGCATGCGCGACGTCTCGCACCAGGCGGCCGGCGCCAACGCCTTGGGCCTGGCCGCGATCAACAAGAATCTCTTCCGCAAGTTCGCCGCCAACATCTCGGAAGCCAAGGACTGGTGCACCTATTGGGAGATCAACCGGCACGATCGGCCGGCGCCCATCGACTACCGCAACGACAAAGAGTTCTGGTACAACCTGCCCTCGAACTTCGACGTCCTCGACGCCGTCGGACGCCAATATCTCTGGACCGGGGACCGCACCTATCTCGACGATCCGGCTTTTTTGAACTACTACGAGCGCACGGTCAAGGATTACGTCGAGCGCTGGGCCCTGGCCCCGGACAAGATTATGTCCCGGCCGGCGATCATGAACCTGGCCGTGCCTCTCGACCCCAAGGACCCGTACCGGGCCAGCCGGGGTCTCCCCAGCTACAACGAGGATGAAGAGGGTCTGAACGTCGGGGCCGACCTGCCGGCCGCCCAGTACGCGGGCTATAGGGCTTACGCGCTGCTGCGCCGCGCGCGCGGCGACGCCGCCGAAGCCGCCGCCTTCGACAAGAAAGCAGCCGATCTCAAAACCTTCTTCCATCAAACCTGGTGGGATCCGGCCGCCGGACGCTATTTCGTCTTCCATTCTCCCGACGGCCTCTTCCGCCACGGCATCGGCCAGGAATTTCTGGTTTATTACGGCGTGACGGCCGAGGGCGGACCGACGAGACAGGCTGTCCGCGAGCTGGTTCTGCGCCAAGACATCAACATCGAAATGAGGTCCTATTATCCGGAGATTCTCTTCCGCCACGGCGAGGACGCCGCCGCCCTGCGCACAATCCTCTATCTTTGCGATCCGGCTACCAAGCGGCGCGAATACCCCGAAGTGTCGTTCGCCGTGATCGGCGCCCTGGCCTGCGGCCTGATGGGCCTCGAGCCCGATGCTCGCGACGGTTCAGTGACCACGCTCCCCGGCCTGCCGGTCGATCTGAAACGGGCCGAGATCCGGAACGTCCCGGTGCTGGGAACGGTCGTTTCCGTCAAACACGAAGGACGGGGCCGGACGGAGTTCCGCAACCTCGGACCTTCGACAATCGTCTGGAAAGCCGTCTTTCGCGGCCGCCACGATACGATCCAGATCGACGGGCGGGTTCAAAAAGCCATTCTCGAAAAAGGCCCGGACGGCGGCGAGATCTCGTTCGTTCGGATCCCGGTCGAACCCGGGCGCACCGCGACTGCGGCCGTTGAGACCATGCGGCCATGACCGGGATCAACGCTGAATCCGCCGCCGCCGCGCTCTCCGTCTGGCGCATCCATCCGGCCCGCATCCGGCCCGATCTGGACATCACCGGCAGCCCCGAACGGACACTGGCCCGCGTCGTGGTCGAGGACGAGGCAGGCGCCCTCTTCATCCTGGAGCGACTCGACCCGGCGGTATTGGAGAGAAAGCGCGAGATCGCCCGTGCCGTGGCGGCGCTGGCGGCCGATCTGCCCGAGGTTTTGCCCTTTCTCGCGGCCGAAACGGGAGAGACCGTCGTCAAAACCGAAGCGGGTTTCTTCCAGGTTTCGCGCTACATTCCCGGAGTCGCCCTCCCCCGCCCCGAATACCTGGATCAAGCCTGGCGGGGTCCCGCCCTGGCCGATTTCCTTGTTCGCCTGCGCCGATCGGAAGCGGCCGGGACGCTCGCCTCCGCCGGCGGTTCGGGCTTTTCTCTGGCGACATTCATCCGACGCTTCGCATCCCGCCTGGCTGAACACGAGCCGGCCCTACTCGAACGGGTACGCCCCGCGCTCGAGCATCTGGGAAAGAGCTTGTTTCTCCGGGAAGACGCCCTGCCCCAAGCCTTCGCCCACGGCGATTACCACCCTCTGAACATCGTCTGGTCGGCCGAGGGCATCCGCGCCGTCATCGATTGGGAGTTCTGCGGCCGCAAACTCGAGCTTTACGACGCCGCGATTCTCGTCGGATGCCTGGGCATGGAGCATCCCCGGGCCTTGGGCGAAGACATCGTCGTTGCGGCGATCGGGCGCCTGCGCGCCTCGGGCGCCTTCGCCGCGGAAAGCTGGGCTGATTTCTTCGATCTGGTCCTCGGACTTCGTTTCGCCTGGCTGTCCGACTGGCTGAAGCGCAAAGACGCCGAGATGATCGATCTCGAGGCCGTCTATATCGAGCTGCTATTACGGAACAAGGACATCCTTCTCCGGAATTGGGGACTTTAAGCTGACACGTCTCTTAGGCAACGTTATCTCCCCCTGAATCGTATTCAAAAGGGGGCCGCTTTTTCCGATCGACCCCGCAAGGACCGGATAGAATCACGCGAGGACGCGGACGATCGTTGGGAGAAGATGGATGTTGCTAAAATTCGCACTGCTGATCCTGACGGCTTTCAATCCTGCCCCGGCTTTCTTCTCTCCCCAGGCTAATACGTCGCAGGCCATTCCGTCCGTCGATCGCCTGACCGATTCCTTTGAACAAAGAGCCAACGAAGACATTTCCCCTGCCCTGGTCATGGACCTAGTCGGCGTCAAGCCCGGCATGGTCATCGGCGAGGTGGGCGCAGGCCGCGGCCGGGTGACGGTCCACCTGGCCGATCGCGTCGGCGAAAAAGGCAAGATCTACGCCAACGACATCGATACATCCTCCCTCGAATATCTGCGCAGCCGTATCAAGCGGCTGGAGCTGACCAACGTCGAAGTCGTGGATGGCCTTGTCGACGACGCCCGCCTCCCCGCCGGCGCTCTGGATATGATCCTCATGGTCATGGTCTATCACCATCTGGACAAGCCGATCCCCATGCTCCGGAACCTGCTTCCTTGCCTGAAGCCCGGAGGCGTAGTGGCCATGGTCGAGCCGTCTCCCGCCCACACTGAGAGGGGGATGCGGGATCTGACCCGGCAACAAGTCGCCGAGGAGGCGGCCGAAGCCGGGTATAAGCTGGAAACCGTGATCGAGGGGAAGTTCGAGCACGAAAACGT
>JAPKZJ010000010.1 GCA_026393855.1 Candidatus Aminicenantes bacterium | reverse complement strand
CTCCAATTGAAGTACTTCAGGTCCCAGCTCGAAAAACCCGTCCCGAAGTCGGCGTTGAAATTGGCCAGCCCGTTCGCCCCCTGGTAGCGTGCGCCCCCCGCCGAATATCCCCCGCCCGGGTCGTAGGCCGCGTTGGGGCCGTACATGCCGTCGTGCCGGATCCAGTCGCGAAACTCCAGAACGGCAAAGGGCGAGTAGTCGCAGAAGAAATCCGGGTAGGTCCCGGGGCCCATGCGGTGGAAGTTCATCTCGGCCTCGCCCCAGCCGCTGACCGCGACCAAAACGTTGGGCTCCTCGTCCATCCGCTTCTTGAGGAAGGCCATGGTCGCCTGGCTCTTGGCGGCCAGGTTGCGGCGCATCTTGAAGGCGTAGCGCGAGAACGTGCCGAAGACGTAATTGTCCATATAGCCCGGCTCGGCGATCTGGATGTTCGAGGCGATGTTGTTGTCGTTATACCACTGGCAATTGCGGACGTCCTCACGCTTGGCCTCGTTGTAAACCCACAGCCCCCGGGCCAGGCCCGAGCAGATCACCAGATGGCAGCGGACGCCGGCCGCCTTGGAGGCCGCGATCAGGGCATTGGCCAAGTCCTTGTAGTTTTGGATGCCCGTGTCCGCCTGGGTCCAATCCGAATTCCAGGCTAGGGCAGGATCGTAGTGCGTAACCGAAAACGACAGCCAGGTATAGGGCCCGAAGGGGATGGCGGCCTTAATATATTCAACGGCGCCCGTGTCCCGGGGGTCGTGCTCGATGGAGATGATCGTCGAATTCTTCAGGCTTGGAGTGGGAAGTCCCTGGCCCCAAATCGGCGCGCCCGCCATTACCGCGATCAACAGCCCCGCCGCGAGAGACGCCAAGGATCGGCTGCTCATCTGTTCCCCTCCAGCCGGACGCCAAGCCGGCCTTAATATTTTTAAAGCTGAACCGAGACTTCGTTGGAAAACGGCCCGGGGGCATTGTTTTTGTTAAAAGCCCGGACCTTATAGTAATACCTGGCACCCGGAACCAGGTTTTTGTCCAGAAGCAGGCTCTCCTTGGTCGTTCCGATCAAGTTGGCCGCCTGCGGGACGAACCCGGGCCGCAGGCTGCGGAACACCTCGAAGGCCTCGAAGTCGCCCCAATCCTTCCAAAACCAAGTATCATCCGCCCAGATATGCGCGTTCCATTCCACCCGAACAGCCATGGCCCCATCATCCGCCGGCGCCGCCGTCGCGATGGTGCCATTCACCCGGGGCGGGGTGAAGACCACCCCCAAGTTCTTGGACCGGGCCTTGTCCTTGATCCGGCGGACGAACTCGGCCAAGGCCGCCTCCTTGTTCATGCCCTTGATCCGGTGCTCTTTATTGTCGTCCCACCAGCGCCAGAAATTGATCAGCTTGGCCCCGTGGCGGTAGACGTTGAGGTACTGCTCCAGGATCTCTTCGGAAGAGCTTTCTTTGATCTCCATGCCCGGCGGGTAGAGCTCGGGGTCGAACTCCATGATGGCCCAGTCGTTCGACAGCGCAGCCAGGGCCGGCAGGGCGTGCAGGGTCGTCCGGGCGAACCAGGTCGGGAAGCGCACATCGTAGATCGTCGCCCCCGGGTTGCCGTAGGGCCAGATGTTGGCCGAGGCCATCGTCGAGGCCGAGGTGTAGTAGCGGGCATTCTTCTGCGGCGTCTCCGGGTTGGTGTTGAAGAGGTAGTCGCCCGGAATCTGGTGCGAGTACCAGCGCTGGGTCGGGATGCCCGCCTCGTTGGCCCACATTGCGGCCTCGCGCACGAAATTCGTGACCATGGCTTCCCGAAAGGTGTTCCAAAGATCCCAGTATTTATTTCCCGGCTCCATCTTCCGGGGCGGATCGAAGCCCTCCGCGATAAAATTGAGGCCCGCTCCGGGCATCATCCCGTCCTTTTTATAGGATGCAAACGGGACGGCGTTGGGGTCGGGGTTCTTGTCGTCGGCCGGTTCGGTATCGTAGTCGTTTTTCAAGTCCCAGTGGAAATAACGCAGGTCCCAGGTCCGGAACGCGGTGCCGAAGTCGGCATTGAAATTGGCCGGCCCGCTCGAGCCCCGATAGCGCTCCCCGCCGGCCTTCCAGCCCTGGCCCGCGAACTCCCCCGCGGCGTCGTCATAGCCGCCCGTGTGCCGGATCCAGTCCCGGAACTCCAGGACGGCAAACGGCGAGTAATCGCAGAACCAGTCCTGGGCGCTCTTCTCGTGGTTGATCCGGTGATAATTGAGCTCGGCCTCGCCCCAGCCGCTGACCGCGACGAGCGTGTCGGGGTAGCCCTTGATAACTTGGGCCAGATAGGCGAAGGCGGCCATGGACTTGGCCTTCAAATGGGCCCGAACCTTCCGGGCGTAGCGCGACAGCGTCCCGAAGACATAGACCTTCATGGCCTCGGCTGTTGCGATCTGATCGGCCGCCGCGATGTTGTTGTCGTTATACCACTGGGCGTTGCGGACGTCTTCGAGCTTGGCCGCTTCGTAGGCCTCGAGCCCGCGGGCCAGTCCCGAGGTCAGGACCAAGTGGAAGCGGAATCCGGCCGCCCGGCAGGCTTTGACCAGAGTGTCGACTTGAGTTTTAAAGGCCTGGATGCCGGAATCGGCCTTGGCCAAGTCGATCTTCCAGTCCATGGTCGGCGTCGAGGTGGTCAGGGAAAGCGACAGCCAGGCGAAGAGGCCGCCGCCGAGCTTGGCCTTGATGGCCGCGATTTCGGCCGTATCCGCCGGGTTATGCTCGATGCTGACGATGACCGAGTTGGACGAGCTGGGGCGCGGCAGCTCCTGCGCTGCGGCCGGCGCCAGGGCCAGCCCGGCCGCGATCACCCCCGCCATCCATCGGCGCATCGCTCTCCCCTTGCTCCTCGGCCTACATCAGGCGTTCGGTCCAGCTCCGCGGCGTCATGGCGTTGACGATCTCGACCTCGAGATAGTAGTCGAAGGGCTTGGCGCCGCGGCCCTTGATCCAGGCGATCATCTCGTCCAAGCCGCGCTTCA